>JAJOIW010000042.1 GCA_021209225.1 Verrucomicrobiota bacterium | reverse complement strand
CCAGCTTCCCCAATCCCAGCGCCAGGGACCCAACCATATCCGCCAACCCCCCGGACTTTGAAAACGGAAAGACCTCACTCGATGCAATGAGAATTTTCATAAATTCACTTTTTTCTGCCAATCCTCAATTTATTCAACAATCCATGTGCCGGGCGCCAAAGTCTCTCATTTCCACATTTTCCATCAACTCGCGGGTATCACATCCATTCTCATGTAGGACCTTAACGCCTCCGGTATCACAATCGACCCATCCACTTGCTGGTGTGTCTCCACTAAAGCGACAAACAGCCTCGCCAGAGCTGTTCCACTCCCATTCAATATATGAGGAAAACGATTTTTCCCCTCCGCATCCTTAAACCGCATATTCATCCGGCGCGACTGGAAATCCTCACAATTCGAACAACTGCTCACCTCCAGATATTGATTCTGCCCAGGAGCCCAAACTTCTATGTCATACGTCTTTGCCGATCCAAATCCCATGTCGCCAGTACACAAAACTATGGTTCGATAATGGAGTCCCAGAATCTCCAGGACCCTCTCCGCACACCTGACCATATCCTCCAAAAGTCCATACCCTTCATCCGGATGAACCACATTGATCATCTCCACCTTGTCAAACTGATGCACTCGAATCATCCCTCTCGTTCCCAGACCTGCAGCCCCCGCTTCAGCCCGAAAACATGGCGTATAGGCACAATACCTCTTCGGAAGATCACTCAAATTCAATATTTCCTCCCGATGAATGTTCGCCACAGGTGCTTCCGCCGTTGGAACCAGACACAGACTGCCCAATGTGCTCTCATCCACCCCTTCCTGCGTTATATAAACCTGGTCCTGAAACTTTGGAAACTGACCCACTCCCTCCATGCATTCCCGATTCACTAAAAACGGCGGGCTCACCTCCATGTATCCGTGCTCATTCACGTGCAAATCAATTAAAAAGGATATCAGCGCCCGTTCCAGGCGTGCCCCATATCCCATATACAACAAAAACCCGCTCCCGGATAACTTCGATGCCCGCTTGAAATCTATCAACCCTAATTTCTCACACAGCTCAATATGATTCCTGGGTTGGAATTCAAACACCTTTGGATGCCCATATCTCCGAACCTCCGGGTTCTCTTCCGCCGACCTCCCCACTGGGACACTCTCATGGGGAATGTTTGGCATCCGCAACATCAGATCCCTTATCTCCATTTCCACTTCGCCTATCTCCTTTTCCAGTTCACTTATCCGCTGGTTTGTCTCACGCACCCATTCCTTCTTGCTTTCTGCATCCTCCTTCCTTCCCTCCTTCATCAATATTCCTATGGCCTTGGATTCCATGTTCCTTCGACTCTTCAGTTCCTCTGACTCAACCAGCTTTTGACGTCGCTCCCCGTCCAACTCCACAATTCGGAATACAGCCACCTCGTCACCTTTCTGACGCTTAGCCAACCCAGCCCGAACTTCATCCGCCCGCTCACGAATCATCCGTATATCCAGCATACTCCCCAGCTATAGCCACCCCCATCCCCCCCCGCAAGCAGATAATTCTTAGGGACAGTCCCTAAATTCTTGACATAATTTGGTGGGTTGGGGATTTTTGTTTTGTGAGAAGAGCACGTAGAGAGATGGTGATGAAAGGGCGGGAGCAGGTTTTTCATGTGGTGAGTCGGATAGTGGATCGGCGGATGGTGATGGGGGAGGCGGAGAAGGAGTATTTTTATCGGGTGATGAGGCAGCAGGAGGCATTTTCCGGGTGTGAAGTTCTGACCTATGCGATTATGGGCAATCATTTTCACATTATGGTTTCTGTGCCGGTGTGTCCCGGAGAATTGAGTGATGAAGAGGTGATGAAGAGGATGAGGTATTTATATGGCCGGGAGAAGATGGAAGGTGTGGAGGAAGAGATTGAGAGGTGGAGAAGACTAGGCCAAAAGGATCGGGAGCGGGAGTATTTTTCCAGAATGCGGGGGCGGATGTATGATCTCACAGCATTTATCAAGGATGTGAAGCAGCGTTTTACCAGGTGGTATAATGATGAGAAAGGCAGGAAGGGAAATTTGTGGGAGGAGAGATTCAAGAGTTTGTTGGTTGAGGGGAGTGAAGGTGCCATGTCCAGATGCGCTGTTTATATTGATTTGAATGCGGTTCGGGCCGGGATTGTATCAGTAGCTGATGAATACCGATGGTGTGGTTATGGGGAATCAGTGGCGGGAGGCAAGCGGGCCCGACAGATGATGGGCAGGCTATTTGATATAGGGGTTAAAAAGAGGTCCTGGCGTGAAATTGAAGCGATTTATCGCGGATTAATTTTAGGGAAAGCAGTTTCTGGGGCAGGAGGAGTGAAAATGGATCTGGTTCACAAGCGACTGCGGCACTGGACAGATGGCTTTGTGATAGGAAGTCAGGAATATTTAGAGAAATTTTTCAGTGATCGGAAGGCAGAAGATGGCATGAGGTGGCAATTTCGAGGAGCAGTTCCTTTGCCGAGGGAAATAGGAGAAGCTGGCCTGATGGGAGCGACAAGGTTAAGAAGGACACCAATGATTTGAGCGGGAGATCAATGTTTGATAAGAAACTAATAAATTACTGAAAAGAGGAACGGTCCTGTGTAAGAGTTGAACACCTTATTTGGGGGCATTAAAAAAGAGCACAGGAAATGTGCTCCGGTCCGGTGAGGGAAGGATGAATTTGTAGAATTATTTATCCAGAGACGTGGAGGGATTTGAGGATTGGGTTATTTTCGTGATGAATTTTTGTGGTTCCTCATGAAAAGAATCAATGCAATGTGAGCAGCATAATCTGACCAACTGGTTTTGATAGAAGATATCGATAGTGTCACCCATGCTGCCGAGAGGTTCGCCACTGACAACACAGGTATTGAGCGGGTAGGCGGCAATTTCTTCTGCGGTTGCGGATCGGGAGGTGGATGAATCGTTGGGCTTGACTGAGGCATCACCTGACGGTTCTGAAGGGGTGCAGGCGGACAAGGCAAGGCAGAGCCCAGCAGTGACGAGTGGGAATAAAGTGGATTGAGTTAAATTCATATTCATACGCAACCCATTTAACTCATTTTTGGGGTGTGAGGCAATACAAGTCGGAGGCATTTGAAGTGTGGTGGAATTTTTATATTTCAACAGAGATTCTGTTGAGTGGATGAGGTGATGAAGAGATGCTTCTTCTGAGTAGCATGGGAATGGCGGCAGGTGGGAGATTTGAGTGAGAAAAATGCGATGGAGTTAGAGAGGTACTCCGCCCTGATTTGACCTGAGTTCCGATTCACCGAGAAACCAGAGTGAGCGATGTTTACCAAGGCCTTTGCGATGAAGACCGAACTGTCGAGCTCCGTATTTATAGATATGGTCAGCAGCTTCGGTAACCGAATCGGTGACATAGACTAAATTGAGATCTTCCGGGCTGATAGTTTCCTCGTCGGCCATTTTTTTCATGAAATCGTAAACAGGCTGCCAGAAATCTTTTCCGAGGAGGACGATTGGGAAATTGAGAATTTTTTTAGTTTGGACCAGAGTCAGGGTTTCGAATAATTCATCGAGGGTCCCAACTCCTCCCGGGAGGGCGACAAAAGCAAAGGAATATTTTAACAGGATGACCTTTCTCACGAAAAAGAAGTTCATGTCGACAGATTTATCGAGGTAAGGATTTGCGAATTGTTCGAAAGGCAATTTTATGTTGCAGCCAACGGAGAGGCCCCCGGCTTCTTTAGCGCCACGGTTTGCAGCTTCCATGGCGCCTGGGCCTCCGCCAGTCATGGTGGTGAAACCCATTCTGGCGACCATAGCGCCCATTTCTCTGGCCAACTCATAATATTTATGGCCTTCACGCGATCTGGCAGATCCGAAGATTGTGACACAAGGCCCGACAAAATGGAGGGCACGGAAGCCTTTAAAAAATTCGAAAGCTATCTGAAATAGAAGAGTGAGATCATTGATCCGGCGATTTGGGCCAGAAAGGAAGAGTCTCTCGTCCTCGGATTTGATGAATTGAGCCATTGAGGATTTTTCTGGCTCCGTTGGCTCCGGGAGTTGGTCCAGAGTTTCGTGGCTCAGGTGAGGAGGAATGGAACCTGGGTCCTCTGAATCTGGGGATTTTTGGTTGAGATTGTCTGAGTTCATTGGAAATGGGTATTACTGATTATGCGATGAAATTGGATATCCGCAATTGGTCTGGTTTGATTCTTCCGAGGGGGGAAGTGAGTTGGGAGCATTGATTTCAAATTCGAGGGTTGAGTGCGAGATGTGAAACGAGTGGAGCAGGGTGTGTTTGACAGAGGCTTTGATGGCTTCGAGGTTTTGAATTTGATCTGGATGGATGACGATGCGAGCTTCGAGAGACAAGGTGGATTCATCGATTTGTCGTATATGGAGATGGTATATGCGAAGGATGGATGGGAGGTTTTCCAGGCTGGAGTGGACGACGGAGATGTCCGTGGAGGAATCGACTCCATCCATGAGAACATTGATGGCTTTCTGCAGCATTGGGATGGATTGGCGCAGGATATAGGCAGCGATGACCACGGTGAGGACGGGATCCACCCAGTTCCAATCATAAAACAGAATAGCGGCTCCACCTAAGAGTACGACGACGGAGCTTATGGCATCAGTGATATTGTGCAAGAAAGCAGCACGAATGTTGAGATTTCCTTTGGCCATGGTCATAAGAGCCAGAGCCGTACCCACATCGACGACTATAGCGATTGCGGACACCCACATGACGATTCCACCCTGGACCTCTGAAGGTGAGAAAATACGCATGAATGCCTCAATCAGGAGATACCCCCCCAAGACGATGAGGGCGGTTAAATTGATGGTCGCCCCAATCACTTCTGCCCTTTTATATCCAAAAGTATATTGGCTGTCGGCGCCGCGACGTGAGATACGTCTGGCGATCCAGGCAACGACGAGGGAAGCACAATCGCTGAAATTGTGTAAGGCATCCGCCAGGAGGGAAAGGGAGCCCGAGATGAGGGCAGCTGCGACTTCCGCAAAGGTTAAGAACAGATTGAGCCCCACGGCCAGCGCCAAGCGTGAATCACTCATGTCAGGGTCATGGTGATGATGATGGTGGTGGCAATTATGAGAATGATTATGTGCCATATGGAGCTTTCAGGATCGGGTCAATGATCTGAATTGGAAAGTCTGCGAGTCACCATCTCAAGTAAAAACTGTGAATCGACCGGTTTTTGAATGAATTCATCGGCACCAACATTCAGGGCTTCTGATTTTTCATTATCCGTATTCGTTGCTGACCAGACAATGATAGGTGTATGAGAATTATTTTTAAAGTCGATCTCGCGGATGAGTTGCACTGCTTTGAATCCATCCATGATGGGCATGTGACAATCGAGAATGATTAGATCGTAATGGTTTTTGAGAAAGGAATGGATGGCTTCCGACCCGTTTCCGACGCAATCTGTTTTGATGCCGTTTTTACCCAGGAATTTAGCAACAAAGCGTCGATTGACCGGATCATCATCTGCCAGAAGCACACGGTAAGTATTCTTAGGCAGTCTCTGGTCGGTTGGTGGAGACTTATCTTTGATGATATAGTCGCGAAAACGGAGATTGAAGTCGGCGGCTTTTGCCTGTGGTCGAGGTTGTGAGAAGGGCAGCCAGAATTGAATCATAGTTCCAGTGTTGTGAGTGGGGGTGAGGAGTCTGATTTGTCCTCCGAGGTTAATGACCAGTTCGCGGCACGTGAGCAATCCCATACCATTCTGTTTGAAAAGGTAGTGGGATATGGACTGATTGGTCACGAATGCCTCGCGGACTTTTTCCGGAATGCCATCACCTTCGTCCGACACTGAGAATAAGATACGGTGATTGACCTGAAGCGAGGTGTCAGTCTGAGAATCGATGACACGAGCGGAAATTCTGACCATTCCGCTGTCGGAATAGAGGATGGCGTTATTGATCAGGTGGTAGAGGATGACACCCAGTCTTTTCGCGTCCCCAAGGAGCATTTCCGGGAAATCAGGGATTAATGAGAATTCGAGCTGGAGGCCTCTTTCACTGGCGGCGGATTTGAAAAGGAACTCCTGGTCCTCCAGGAGCCGAGCCATATCAAATTGAGTAATGGATTGCTGGAATGTCCCATTCTCCAACCGAATCATATCGTGTATACCATTCACGACAAACAACATAGTCATGGTTGAGCATTTGATGGATTCGGCGAAAATTCTCTGATTGGTATTCAGGTCGGACTCGAGAAGCATATCGAGCAATCCGGAAGTTCCAGTCAATTGTGAGCGGAGTTCATGGCCGATCTTGCGCGAGATCTGGACGGCGGTAAATCCGGGCGGGGGTCGGAAATTGACCTGGGAATCCCATTTCCAGGAGTCATCCAATTCACTTGAGTTATCGTTGGCCTCGTTCATATCAGAAATTGGTATATACCTGGATCATATCAGAGAATTTTAAACTGAATCTATAAAAGAAAGTGAGCCTGAATTCGGGGAGTGGGTGTGGTGCGGATGAGTTTACCAAGATCCGGGAGTATGTCTGATCCTGACAATCTCAAATGGTTTAAAAAATTGGAACCGGCGCAGGAAAATGAATGGAATATTCTGCGCGGTTCCGGGTGAGTGTCTGGAGATGGACAGTGGGGAGATTCACCCGGCCTGGGCAATGATCTGCCGCAGGACATATGGGAGAATGCCGCCGTGTCTGAAATAATCAATTTCGACCGCTGTATCGATGCGGCACTTGACCGGGATATCCATGGATTGGCCCGATGAACGTGCAATATGGAGTGTCAGGGATTGTTGTGGTTTCAGGTGATCGTTGAGATCCGGCAGGGAATATGTTTCCGATCCATCCAATTGGAGTGACTGGTGGGTTGTGCCTTCCTCGAACTGTAGAGGCAGGACGCCCATACCCACCAGATTGGACCGATGGATTCTCTCAAAGCTTGAAGCGACAACGGCTCTGACACCCAGCAGCCTGGTTCCTTTGGCGGCCCAGTCTCTGGAACTGCCCGTGCCATACTCGGTGCCTGCGAGGATGATGAGGGGGGTATTCGATTTTTTATATTCCTGGGCTGCGTCAAATATAGACATTTGCGTGCCCTCCGGGAAATGTCGGGTTATGCCACCTTCGGTGCCTGGAATCATCAGGTTTTTGATGCGCACATTGGCAAAGGTGCCGCGGGTCATGATGCGGTCATTTTCCGCGTCGTGATCCGTAGCTGTTGAAATCCCGGAACTCGACGTGGTGGTCTTTGAGGTAGCGTCCGGCGGGAGAATCCGCCTTGATGGCTCCTGCGGGTGAGATATGATCGGTCGTTACGGAGTCGCCGAAGATACCCAGCGGCCGGGCACTGAGGATGGGGTGGATTTCTCCCGGAGTGAGGCTGAAATCCTCAAAGAATGGAGGTTCCTGGATATAGGTGCTGGTGGAATCCCAGGAATAAGTATTTCCGGCAGTTGTGGGGATCTCGTTCCATTTGGGATTCTGGGTTGCGAAATCTTTGTAGAGTTGCTGGAAGACTTCTGGTTTGAGAGCCATCTGCAGGAGGTTTTGGATTTCCTCCAGAGTGGGCCAGATATCCTTCAGGAAGACCGGGTTGCCCTGTTTGTCATTCCCGAGAGATTCGCAGGAAATATCGGCTTTCACTGATCCGGCAAGAGCAAAAGCCACCACCAGAGGAGGGGACATCAGGTAGTTGGCACGAATATTCTGGTGAACTCGCGCTTCAAAGTTGCGATTTCCGGACAGGACGGACGCGGTCACCAAGTCCTTTTCCAGGATCGCTTTCTCAATAGGTTCAGCGAGAGGCCCCGAGTTTCCGATACATGTGGTGCATCCATAACCAACCAGGTTGAATCCCAACTGATCCAAGTATGGTTGAAGCCCGGTTTTTTCGAGGTAAGCACTGACGACCCGCGAACCTGGGGCCAGAGAAGCTTTCACCGCTGGATTCACGGAGAGGCCCTTTTCCACGGCTTTTTTGGCGAGCAGGCCAGCCGCCAGCATGACTGATGGGTTTGAGGTGTTGGTGCAGCTGGTGATGGCGGCGATCAGAACACTTCCATTCTCAACCGTCACGGACTGCCCCTGCTTCAAAGTGACCGTGGATCGGATGGCATCCAGTTCATTGGCGGCTTTTCCAAATCCATTGTCGGTCTTTGGGCGGGAGAAGGCCTCTTTGAACGAGGTGACCAGATCCGGCAACTGGATGCGGTCCTGTGGTCTTTTGGGGCCAGCTACGGATGGGACGACTGAGGCCAGATCGAGGTGGAGTTCCGAGCTGTAATCGATATGGCCCCTGTCTGGTATGCCAAACATTCCCTGTGCCCGATAGTAGGATTCGTAATCGGCACATGCTTTTTCGGAGCGTCCTGTGGCACGCAGGTAATTCACGGATTCGTTATCGATAGGGAAGAAGCCCATGGTGGCGCCGTATTCTGGTGCCATGTTGGCGATGGTGGCCCGGTCAGTCAGCGGGAGTGCGGTGGCTCCAGGTCCGAAGAATTCGACAAATTTGCCCACGACTTTATGGCTTCTGAGGAGCTGGGTGATAGTCAGGGCCAGGTCAGTGGCAGTGACTCCCTGATTGAGCTTGCCGGTGAGGTAAACTCCCACCACGTCAGGAGTGAGAAAGTAGATGGGTTGGCCCAGCATTCCAGCCTCGGCTTCAATGCCACCCACTCCCCAACCGACGATTCCCAAACCATTGATCATGGTGGTATGGGAATCCGTTCCAACGAGCGTGTCCGGGTAGTAAACCTGTTGGCCTGAAGTGAGTATACCTTGGGCGAGGTACTCCAGATTCACCTGATGGACAATGCTATCCCAGGGGCACCACTTTGAAAGTTTCAAAGGCCTGCATGCCCCACTTGAGGAATTCGTAGCGTTCTCTATTGCGGGTGAATTCCAGATCCAGGTTGCGTTGATAGGCTGAGTCATCCCCTGCGAAGTCGACCTGTACGGAGTGATCCACCACGAGGTCCACGGGTACCAATGGTTCGATGATGTTGGGATTTTTCCCCAGCTGGTGGACGGCGGATCGCATGGCAGCCAAGTCGACCAGCAAAGGCACACCAGTAAAATCCTGAAGGACAATGCGGGCCACAACAAATGGAATTTCCTCGGTGCGATCGGCGTAGGGTTTCCAGTTTGCCAATTCGCGGACATGGTCTTCTGTGATCCGGGTGCCATCACAATGCCTCAAAACTGCCTCCAGAACGATCCGAAGGCAGACAGGCAATCTGGAAACAGGACCTACGCCAGCGGATTCTAAGGCTGGGATTGAGTAATAGTGCCCCTTGGAACCTCCGCTCAGGTCAAAATCCCTGAGGGCCCCGAATGGATTAGTCGTCTGCTTTATGCCCATAAATTTCTGTATAATTGCCCCAATTGCGCCATTGAATCAATTCGACATTTCATGAAATCCAATTCGGGCATTCGGATGGGACGATGTAGTGGTTCCATTTCTGCAGGAATAGTTCTGTGGGGAATCCCATGACGTTGTTAAAGGATCCATCGATGGATTGAATGATGCGGTCGCCGAATTCCTGGATGGCGTAGGCCCCAGCCTTATCCAAGGGCTTTGTTAAGTGGACATATTCAGAGAGTTCATCATGGTGAAGAGTTTTCATCATGACCTGGGTTGTGTCGGCAAAAGCGAATTCGATGTCGGCATGGATGCCCACGACCGCCACCCCTGAAATGACTGTGTGCCGGGAGCCGTTCAGTTCAGTGAGCATGCGGATGGCCTCGTCCAGGTCGCGTGGTTTTCCATAGATTTGCCCGCGGTAGGCAACCACTGTGTCCGAACCAATGACCAGGTGGTCGGGATTCTCTCTGGCGACAGCTGTGGCTTTCAGCCAGGAATTTTCCATCGCGACCGACGTCGGGTCACCGCTGCAGATTTCCTCCGCCCCACTGGTCAGGACCTTGAACGCTAATCCAAGGCTCGAGAGAAGTTGGTGGCGTCGGGGGGGAGGCGCTTGCGAGAATCACCGGGTGGTTTTTTGGCTGGAAGGCTTTCAATTCTCCGGTGGATGTGGGGTTCTTATTTTCCATTTATGCCCGGGATTGGAATATTCAGCTGCAAGGCGTCGGAAAATTTTTTGAGTTTTGGCAGGAAATCCCCGTCTTTGAGGACGGGACAAGCACCGGAAGTATCCAAATTGCTGGTGAATTCGAGCCAGGATTTGCACCCACCATACGATTCATGCATGGGGAGTTCCACAGCCAGCGGGATCTGATGGACCCGGACAGCGAGAGCGTGAATGTCCTTGCGTCGGCTCCAATCAAAGCGATCCTGAATCACCTCCTCTTTCCAGATATGTTGACCGACCAGGGAATGGGCCTCATCGGCACTTTCAATTCTTTTCCAGGCGATGACCTCAGCATAATACCTGATTTCGATTTTTGAGGGATCATGAGGTTTTTGGAGGAGTTTATCGCAATGCTGCTTTTCATCGGTGAGAACCATATCGCCCTGCTGGTGGAAAAGGGTGGGAAACAACCAGAAGCGCTCATGATCGAGAGAAAACCCGCCTCTACCTTCACTGATACCACCTTTTCTCAGCACTAAAATCTGCCGACCACGGGCCAGTGCGTCGACTATGATGGCCCATTCTTTAAATGCCACTCTCATTGAGGTGAGATTAGATTGTCTTCGTTGAAGTTTCAATGAGTCTGATGTCGGAAGGTGCTTGCAAAAGGAAGGATGGATGGAGTATTTGTGGCAGACCCATGAATCCGGCTCTTAGAATGAAGTTATCGGTGATGATGTTCCTCCAGTTTTTCACCTGGGGGGCATGGTTCACCACGCTTGGACTTGCCTTATCCAGTAATGGAATGACTGCGATCATAGGCGATGCCTATGCCGCTGCTCCCATTGCTGCCATCATAGCGCCCTTATTTCTGGGATTGATTTCCGATCGATTCTTCAATTGTGAGAAGACGATGGGAGTGCTCCTGATTATTGGGGGCGGTTTGCTTTTGTCCGCGCCGCAGTTGATTCAGGCTGGCAATGGGGGATTGCTCTCCAAGGTGATCCTGCTGCACATGCTCTGTTATATGCCGACACTCGCATTAAGTAACAACATCGCCTTCTCCCACATTGGGGATGCCAGCAATTTTCCCGCGATTCGGGTGTGGGGCACCATAGGATGGATTGCTGTCGGATTGATCGTCGGAGGTTTAGGGATGTCTGCCAGTCCGAAGATCTTTCTGCTCGGAGCATTTTCATCCATCGCACTGGGGGTTTTCTGCTTTTTCCTCCCCAAAACTCCACCACCAGCCAAGGGAAAACCGGTTGATATCACCACTCTTTTGATGGGGGATGCGTGGAAGATGCTGAAAAGCGTTCCTTTCGCCGTATTCATACTCTGTTCCACCTTAATTTGTATCCCGCTGGCCTATTATTACGCCTACACCTCGGTCTACTTGCCCCAGATTGGTTTCCAGGCCGCGGCATCCACCATGTCACTGGGGCAGATGTCGGAGATCTTTTTCATGCTTCTGGTTCCCTTCTTTTTCCGGCGGCTTGGGGTAAAAGGTATGATTCTGATTGGCATGTTGGCCTGGGTTGGGCGGTATCTGCTTTTTGCCTTTGGAGCTCCTGACCAGGTGGTCTGGATGATTCTGGCGGGAGTTATTCTCCATGGAATCTGTTATGACTTTTTCTTTGTAACCGGATTCATGTATGCCGAGAGCAAAGCGGGCAAAGAGGTGAAAGGCCAGGCTCAATCCTTGCTGGTGTTTTTCACCCAGGGAGTTGGCATGTTTTTCGGTTATCGGGTGGCGGGGATCCGATTCACACCAGCAAAAGAACCCGTGGATGCGTTAGCGGCCCATATTCCTACTCCTGAGTTCGGTTTTTGGGAGTCCTTTGGGAAGATGTTTCTAACGGAAAAGCCCGAGGTGGATGCGGACATCCTCAACCAGGCGATGGCTGCCTGGAAAACCTTCTGGATTTTCCCATCCCTGATGGCTTTTGTCATTGCGGTGCTCTTTTTCCTGGCATTCTGGGAAAAGTCGCTCAAGCCTCAATCAACCAATGATACCGATTCCTCTATCAATGATTAACTCAAATATAACAAGTATGGACAGACGCAGTTTCCTCAGGAGCAGCAGTTTAGCTGCCGTGGCCGCCACTCTTGGCAGTGGTTTCAACCGGTTGTTGGCTGATCACCATGAAGCCACACCCCTTTACAAAATCTCCCTGGCGCAATGGTCCCTTCACCGGGCCTTTCGCAGCGGAGATAAAGACTCCCGGGATTTCGCCAAAATCGCCCGGCAGGATTTCGATATTGATGCGATCGAATACGTCAACCAATTCTTCATGGACAAGGCCAAGGACAGTGCCTATATCAAAGATCTGGACAAACGCGCTCAGGATCAGGGTGTCAAACAGCTTCTCATCATGTGCGACGGCGAAGGGAACCTTGGGGATCCGGATAAAACCCGTCGGACTCAGGCCGTTGAGAACCATTACAAGTGGGTGGAGGCAGCCAAAACTCTGGGTTGCCATTCGATTCGGGTCAATGCAGCCTCCCGTGGATCTTATGATGATCAGATTTCATTGGCAGCCGATGGATTGGCTCGTCTCTCTGAATTTGCAGCTGGGCATGGATTGAATGTGATTGTCGAGAATCACGGCGGTTTGTCCTCCAACGGAGCCTGGCTTGCCGCCGTTATCCGCAAAGTGAATTTGCGCAACTGTGGAACATTGCCTGACTTCGGCAACTTCCGCGTTTCCAATGAAGAAATGTACGACCGCTATCAGGGGGTCAAAGAACTGATGCCTTTCGCTTATGCTGTCAGTGCCAAGTCCCATGATTTTAATGACCTGGGCAATGAAGCTCACACCGACTACTACAAAATGATGAAAATCGTTCTCAATGCCGGATATCACGGATATGTGGGAATCGAATACGAGGGTGGTGGAATCAGTGAGATGGATGGCATCAGAAAAACCCGGGACCTCCTCCTCAAGGTGCGCGAAATCCTCAGCTGATATACCAATCCGGATTCATTCCTATCCATTTCGCATCTGGGCCAAATATGGGCCCTTTTTTTATGCCATCCACCCCTCCATTCAAATAAAGGGACAGGCACATTGGGGCGGAATAAAGGGACAGGCACATGAGTGAGATTTATGGAGGATTGAAAAAGTCGATGCTTCAGGGGGGGATAGTGTGTAAACTTATGGCGTGAAGCAGAGAAATTCGAGGTGGATTCTATGGGTTTTTGGGATTTTTTGCCTGATTGGATGTGGGCGATTGGAGGGGGTTTTACCTGGTCAGATAATTATGGACAGCGAGAATTCCAGATATTTGAAGCGTGAGGGTGGGGGGCATATATTTATCTGTGGGCCGGGCGATCCTGAAGGTTTCCTTTTCCGTGGTGAGCTGAACGTGGATGGAACCCGGACAGGGGACCAGATTGAGATCATTCAAAAAATGATTCATTATGGCGGAAATTCACTTTACCTACAGGCTGTCAGAAGCCATGGGGGAGATGGATCCCCGGATCACAATCCATTTGTCAATCATGATCCGGAGCAAGGGCTCAACAAAGCGGTGCTCGATCAATGGGAGAGTTGGCTGAGCTTGATGGATGATCATGGGATCCTCATTTACTTTTTCCTGTATGA
>JAJOIW010000055.1 GCA_021209225.1 Verrucomicrobiota bacterium | reverse complement strand
GTCGGTTTGATCCAATCTCAGACAGCATTTAAAGTGTCGAGCAAAATGGCGGAGGCCGCATCAAAGCGGCCCGAAGTCGTGGGGCAGGTCCTCAATGACATTGGAAGCAATGATCCGGAGATTCTGAATTCTGTCCTGGATATCATGGAAACGGAGAAGCTGCTCGAATCCCACGCCAAAGTGGATGTCGTCCCCAAGTCGGCCAGTTACATGCTGGAACTGAGCGATAAATAAAATTTTGCACATTCCCTGATGAACCGGTCGACCCCAATAGATGGGGTCGATTTTTCTATTGACCGGATGTAGTGGGGTGATTTGATAGCCCCATGGCGGAACTCAGATTAAAGGTATGGGCAGCAGTGCTGATGATGTTGGGGACGGGTTTGGGAGCGGCTCCATCCAGCGATGTCCATGGATCATGGCCAGCCTGGCGTGGAAGCCGGGCTGATGGCAAAGCCATTGGAAACTTTCCCTCAAAGCTGGCCCCGGACAGCCCAAAATGGAAATTACCGCTGCCAGGCAAAGGCGGGTCCACACCCATCTCGTGGGGGGACACCATCCTTCTTTCCACCCCTTCGGATGGGAAAAATGCCGTGATGAGTGTGTCCGATGCGGGCGGAATAAATTGGATCACCACCCTGGGTGAGGAGGCTCCACCACGGCACCGCAGACTGGGATCCAGCTGCAATTCTTCTCCCATCACCGATGGCACACACATTTTCACCTACTTTAAAAATGGTGATTTTGCCGCCCTCAATTTTGATGGAAAAGTCATCTGGCAGAAAAATCTGGTGCAGGAATACGGGCCTGAGGAATTGTACTGGGATCAGGGGAGTTCTCCGGTCGTCAACGACAAGCATATTATCCTGGCCCGCGTTCATGGGGGCGAGTCATGGATTGCGGCCTTTGATAAACTCACCGGCACACTGGCCTGGAAAACCGCGCGAAATTATAAGACCCCTGCTGAAAATGATAATGGATACACGACTCCCATTCTCTACGACGATGCCGGTGTTCCCTCGGTGCTGGTGTGGGGAGCGGATCACTTGACATCGTACGATGTCGGGATGGCAGTCTCCGCTGGTGGTGTGGCGGATTTAATCCGGATGGAGCCAATTACTGGCCCGCAATTTCCAGTCCAGTGATTGCAAAAGGCATCGTGGTGGTGCCGGTGGGACGTGACGATCGCCGCGATCAGGCAAGTCTTTATGGGATCCGCCTGGGTGGTTCTGGGGATGTGACAACCACCCACACCGCCTGGAAACGGGAAAAACTCGGAGTGTTTGTCTCGGCCCTCGCCACCGATGGAACCAATGCCTATTTATTGCGGAACCGGGGTGGAATTGCCTGCGTGAACGCCGCTGATGGATCCATCCTTTACCACGAGGGGTTTCCTGAATCCAAGGATGCCTATTACTCGTCTCCCCTGCTCGCGGGCAATATACTCATCGCCGCTAGAAATGATGGAATCGTCTTCACAGCCCAATACCAGAATGAATTTAAACCCCTGGAGGAAAATGATCTGGGCGAAGAAATCGTGGCCTCCCCGGCTCCGTTTCACAATGGCATCCTGATCCGCGGAGAAAAGCACCTGTTTTATTTCAGGGATTAAGTGGAGAATGACAATACTCCAGCGGTGGATAAGTTCACAATTCCTGCGCTGTCCCATGACAAATTCTTAGTTCTTGCCCACATGTGGACGATCGGGTCGCTCCTTCAGGGCTTGAGGTGGCGTGGGGTTAGGTGACCCAAGTTTGCTTCGCTTCATCGAGGGCTGTCATCGTCCGCCCGGTTGGTGCTTGGAAAAATGCCCCGTTTGTGGGTGCGGCCAAAGAACGATTTTTCGATGTGGTAGCAAGGAACATCCGGAATTCGCGAACCGGGCTGCCCTTGGGTATCGAAGAAGCGACACGGGATGGAATGTCTGTGTCCCCCCGCTGTCACGACATACAATCCATGCAATATCCGCCGGGAAGACGGATCAGGATTCAGAGCACCAGCCGGGCGAACGGTAAGCCCAGAGTGAAGCGCAATGCAACCTTGGGAATGCCTATGGGATCTGTGGCCCAGTGGAGGAGCCTCGAAATCTGAATGGAAGACATGGAAAATTTTCAAGACACATCCTGACTTGAGATAGGTCCATTCCATCGGCAAAAAAATTTTCTGAAAGTGCTTTACGCCGACTGGGTATTCCTTTGTGAAGGTTATTGAATCAATCAATAACAAAATCATCAAACCATACGAATGTGATATGAATACTTTGTCTGCTTTAATGGACCGCCAATCAACACACAACAGAAGTCTGGTTATTATGAGCCTGATCCTGATTGTCGAGTCGGTCGGGTTTGGCGTTCGCGCCGAATCTGTGGTCGATGGATTCGACCCGGAGCGGCCAAGCCAGCAGGCAACTGCGGTGGATGGGATGGACCCACAGCGAACCAGTTCCGTGAAACTGGCGACATCCGGATGGGACTCATTGCGTTCAGCCTCTCAGAGTGCTTCCAGGACAGCCACCAGCAAGTCCGTTGTCGATGGGGTGGACGAGGATCGCCAATCCACTGAAGTCTCAAAACGCATTCAATCCAGATCCACTCCAGTCCCAACAATCGTCGATGGCACTGATCCGGAAAGATCCGGAGATCACCAGGCTGCATCCATACAGATCTCCAGATTGGGAACTCAGTTGGTGGTAAAATTTCCCGCGGGATATTCTCTCCAGACAGCCTCATCCATGACTGACACCTGGAGAACATTGAGCAATGACCCCAGCGGAACATTCACTGTGGACCTCAATCAGGCCAACTCAACTGCCGTCGGATTTTTCCGCGCCATCAAATAATCTGTCTCTGGACCATCCCATTCAAAACTGAAAAATCTGCTGCAACCCACGATCCCGTGGGTTTTTTCGGCAAAAAATTTTGATGGGCAAGTATGGGATTGTGTTATAATGCACCACACTCAGGGGATGTGACGAAGGGAGAGTCGATGATGCAGCCTGGAACGACATAGATATGAAAATGAAGACACAGAGTATCGTGTCCCGTATTGTGATGGGGCTGTGCCACCATGTGCTTGCGACAGGCATCATTTGCTTGGGATCCATCCAGGCTCAGGACACATCTCCCGGATTCCAACACGTACTGGATGAATCCCGATGGCAAAGCAGATATTCTTTGGTGCCATTTGGAGGATCACTTGAGTTTTCTGAACCCGTGGCCCTGGTTTCACCAGATCGGGAAAACAAACACTTCTTCGTGGTTGAGAGGTTGGGGAAAATTTTCCAGGTTCATGTCTCAGATGAGGCAGAATGGAAAAACCTTTTTTTTGGATCTGAGCCAGTCGACATCCGCTCCCATGTATGAGGCCGGATTACTGGGGCTGGCATTCCATCCTGAATATTCCACCAACGGCCGGTTTTTTGTCTACAGAACCGGATCCGGTCCGCTTCCAGGCGGTGGGAACGGTTTGTATTATTCATTGAGCGAATTCTCCGGTTTTCCCGGAGATGACATGGTGGACATTCTCAAAAGTGAAAAAGTTCTGATTCTGCAACCGGATCCTGGGCCGGATCACAATGCCGGGACTGTGCAATTTGGCCCCGATGGGTATTTGTATTTCAGTGTGGGCGATACCGGACCGGTTCTGGATCCACTCAGGGACAATCTTCAACGACTCGATGGGGGATTATTCCGCGGCATTTTCCGGATCGACGTTGACAACCGCCCGGGCAGTGAACCTCCCAATCAGAACCCGTCGATACGGACGGCGCACTACAGCATTCCAGCAGATAATCCCCTGCTCGGTCTGGATTCCTATATGGGTATCCCTATGAACCGCGCTCTGGCACGCACAGAAATGTGGGCCTTTGGCATGCGGAATCCCTGGAAGTTCAGTTTCCATCCATCAGAAGGATTTATAGTTGCGGGAGATGTTGGCGGGGCCCAATGGGAGGAACTCAATGTCATTTCCCAGGGCGGGCAAAATTTCGGATGGCCGTATTTTGAAGGAACAAAACCTGGCCCACAGTTCCGGAACCGCCTTCCGGACATCCCCTACTCCTTTTCTTATCATGAATATTTTCATGGGTATGAAGCCACGTCAGGCAATGCCATCATTGCCGGACATTTTCATGCGGGTCCAACACTCCCCAATCTGGTTGGACAATTCATCTACGGGGATTTCTATTCAGGGAATATCTGGGCACAACCTATAGATCCTCAGTCCAATGACTCCGCGGCACGACCTGAACCCACTCATCTTGCACGTCTCCCCTTTCTGTCCACTTTTGGAATCGATCCATCAGATAAAGGTCTCCTCGTGGCCCATTTTTATGATGGAAAGATTTATAAACTCATAGGGAACACAGAATACAATCCCCTCGATTCACTTCCGGAAAAATTGAGTGATCTGGGAATTTTTACCGATCTGACTCAACAGAGAGCAGATCCCGAACTTGTCCCATATGAACCGAATGTTCCATTCTGGTCGGACGGGCTCAAGAAGAAGCGCTGGGTGTATACACCCGAGGGGCAATCCATCCAATTTGATGCATCGGGAACCGCACTGGCTCCCACAGGGACATTATTTATCAAGCACTTCGATTGGGAAATCGAGTCTGGTGGCCGGATTCGTTCCTTTCCCGTTGAGACGCGACTGCTTCTCAAAACTCAGGATGGGATCGAAGGAATGAGTTATCAATGGAAGGATGATGGAACTGAAGCTTTTCGGGTCCAAGCCGAGGGAAAAACCACCCTGGTTACCAGGACGGTTCCTGCAGGGCCACAGTCCATGCAATGGTTATTCCCATCGAGAACGGGCTGCCAGCTGTGCCACAATCCATCCGCCGGTTATATTCTGGGATTTAATTCCCGACAATTGAATGACCTCCCTATCCTGTCCCATGGCTCTGGCCAGATCTCACGACTTGAGAGTGCGGGGGTTATCGATCCCTCAGGTCTCAACCTGGATTCTGATCGGGTGTGTGTTCCCCCGGACGATGAAAGATTCACTCTGGCCCATCGATTCAAGAGTTACACGGATTCCAATTGTCGTGCCTGCCACATCCCGGGTGGACAAAGCCGGGAGAACTGGGACGCCCGACTCGAGGTTCCCATGTCACAAAGTGGACTCATAAATATAGTGGCCACCCCACCAAGTGACCCTGCATTCGGGAAATTAATTGATACTCAGCATCCGGATAAATCTGAATTCTTCTTCCGGATCCAACACAGGCATGTATTCAAGATGCCTCCCATCGCCAGTTATCTGGTTGATGAGGAATTTGTTCATCTCACATCACTATACACACAATCTTTTTTACAGAATGGCTGGGCCCAATACCCACAATTCTCATCCAGTATCAGTCAAACCATTGAAATGCAGAATCGGAGAATGGTATTTGGATTAGCAGGCCCCAAGGAAAATCTGAAACCTTGGATCTGGGCTGTTCGGGAAATCACCCCGAATTTGATTTTCGAATTCAATATGCCTTCCGGGACTCTCGACTCCGATGGAATACACATGAAAGTGGGTGTTCTCAATCAATTCAGCCAATTTCAGGAAAAGTTTGTCGGCTATGAACTGATTTCAGATCATCGGGAGACAAGCATCCGCTCCAGCGGAAATCCTCAGCTGGAAATGCATCGTATTCCTTCTGGTTCCCAGAGCATTCTCTTGGTCAATCATGGCCAACTGGAGCTCCATGTGAAACTGGGAGACGGATGGATATCGATGGATCCGATTCCATTGGATCCCTCAGTCAACTGGAATCTGAACCGGCTCGCTGTTGGAGCTGCCAACCTGAATTCTGAAAATTCCCAAAGATTTGATATTGGGGAAATCAGGACGACGCCCGTGGACATCCAACTGATTTCTCCAGAAAATCGTCATGACAATGTTCACCCGATATTATTTGAAATTTCGTCGCCCGATAAGACGATCCTTCCCTTTCAGCTCATCTCACCCGACTTCGTCCATACATTTCCTTTATCCCCTACAGTTTCCAATAAAGCCTATGGATTTCTGCCTGCTGGCGAATATCGGAATTATTTAATCAGAGCCCAACTGGACGGGGGATCACTTCAATTGGACTTCAGTCTGGATACATTTTCAGTGATTCGAAGCAGCCTGACTCATTCATTGAGAACTGAAGTTCAGGTCATTGATCGTGATACAGCGGAAAATTTGCGGAGCAATCCCGGGACAATCCAGATTCAGCTGGATCCTCAAAATCTCAATCTCCACCATTTCTATTCTCTGGAGAATGGGACATTCCTTGAGAACAGGCTCGTCAGCTCGAGTGATGGGGCCCATCCATCCATTGAATGGACGGTTCTCCCGACAACTGGATTGGACCGCACCCAGATAATCGAAATAAGCAATCTCAGTGAAATGAGCTTTCGCCCAATACTTGTCCTGACCGATGAATCCAGCGGAGTTTCGGTGAATCTGGATTTGAATATTCAGCAATCAGGCATGGGAGAATCGCACTATATTAAACTGATTATTCCGGGAGGATTGAAGACTCAGATCGTCAATCCGGATGGGGGAGCATTTGCGATCCAAAGCATATCGGTGGTGCCAGAGGACCAAAGCCCAGGTGAAACCCAGCAATTATTCTTTTCACCGGTGACAAGTTATTCGCGATCCATGCTGCCTGTCAGGTATTTATTTCCCGCAGGTGTCAATTTCGGGAAATTAAAGCATATCACATATTACAGAAATGAATCATTTATCGGTGAATCCAACAAATACCCATTTGGTATATTCACCCTCGACAGTGACTCCAAAAGCGATTTCATTTATGCAATTGCTGAATATAAAAATTCCCAGATCGCATTCATTCCCATGTTTCCTCAAACCTCCTATGAACTGGATCAGGCGAAAAAACTGCGGGGACATACATTCACGTCCCTGCCTGGTGGCGCATGGCCCGGGCATTTGGGGGTCGACCACTTTCTCGTGCCTAACAGGAATATGGGGGGGCGGTCCAATCAATTCAGCATCCAGGACTTTATTCATTTATCCAGTGGCTGGGATCCATTAGTATATTACCCGCCCAATTTATTGGTCAATCCATATTCCTCAACCGGTGCGAAACTCACCACATTCTGGTTCCACCCGGAAACGATCCAATTCAGAGTCGATTCAGGATCTGATACAACATATCGATTGAGTCTATATTTTATGGATGTGATTTTAAATGGACCCAGAACTCAACAAGTCTCGATACGCGACCCATTGACCCAGGAACTCATGGATCAGGTGAGCATGAGTGATTATGTGGATGGACAATTACATACATGGACACTTTGGGGGGACGCGGAAATTAACATTCAACGGATGAATAATAATACAGCTTTGTTGAATGGGATATTTATCGACTCAGGAACCTCCGAGGTCTTGGACAACTCAGTCATCCTGACTTCCGTGTCTGATGGATGGGTTGTGGGAGCATTCGGTCGGGCACAGGAATGGATACAAATTGAATCGAGCCCCGATCTCAGGAAATGGAACGTCCTCTATCAGGGGGCGCTGGATGCAAACGGGCTATCGATACCCACGCATGTGATGAATTTTCAGGGTTCATCATCCACTCAATTCTTCAGAGTCCATGCACGCGAATAAATGGACAGAGGGGGCGGACATATTGCCTTTACGTGTTTCAAGTGTGTCAGCGGATGCCTCTGGCTTCGAGCAGGGTAATTTGTTGATGCCAGAGTAATCGATCCTCCTCGGAGATCAATGGGTCCGGAAGAAGTTGGCGACGTGTGCAATTGATTAATGCCTGAAGTGTCTGGTAGCGGCGTGTTTCCGCAATCGCGGGATCCAATCGATCATGCAGAACCTGAATAATCTCATCCAGGGACATGCGCCGACCCAGCCTGCGGCCTATCGCTTTCAGCTCAGATCGGATCGAGGCGAATGAGGCTGCGGAGAATGAGGAAGTATTCTCCAGCAGTTTGTGAAGTGCCAGCTCATCGGGTTCTCCATCCATGCTGGATCCGATCATCCAGCGAATGAATGCGACCCGATCATCCCCTTCCGGGTCGAGCACAGGAATAATCAGATCACCGACCCGGCCCGGGCGCCGAATATCCGGTGACAGTAAATGAATCCTGGCTGTGACCAGCAACCAGAATACTTTCCCGCGCAGGAGTGGATCAGACATCATGGACTGAATTTTTCCTGTCAGGCGCCTTTCCTGTATCCATTGTTTCCGCCCCGACTCCACCCAATTGGGTGTCCGCTTCATCTATAAATATCAGAACGCGGGACAATGCTTTCAAGACACGGCGCAAACGTTCAAATATGACATCCGTTTCCCCATACCACTTGGATCGAATTCCTTTCAGAACCAGGACAACCATGCCCAATTCACTGGCAACCGCTTCGAAGATGTAGGTTTTGCCTCCCCCGATGGGACCACTGACGGCAGCCCCGGGAAGTGCCTCCGGGCCGGATGTGTTGAAGCGGGGGATCAGCTCAGCCTCAAGGAATTTTTTTAATTGTGTGAACCCAACCAGGTCATTGAGGCGATGCTCAGGTTTTTTGAATTCAATGACCTCATCCCCAACCTGGCTTTGGATAAACTGCTCCACCTTATGAACGACGGACAGCTGATCGAGACATCGGGCTTCATGGCGGGCGCCTTTGAGCATTTGATTCAGAGCATGCAGGGATAGGCCAGCGGCCAGTTCTGCCAGATCCTCCTCCTTCGCCCACAATGCCACCGCCCCCGCTCCACTATCCACAGCTTGCTTATTAAAGTAACGAATGAAATCCAGTCGGCAGGCATAATCCGGGGATTCAATCTCCACCTCCATAATCTGGGGAAGCCGGCTGATTCTATGGTGAACCTGGCTGCGGGATTCCGCTATGAGGACCACCGAATCGTTGCCATTCACAAATCCGGGATCGGAAAACCAGTCCTGACAGATCATGACCCGCTGACGATCTGAGTCGGAGGTCTGAGTGATCGGCGCTTCCGGCAGAATCATATCCGCCCCTTCAATCAGTATAATCAGGTTTTCCGACAGGAACGCCCCATTGGGTCCCACTGATCGGGAACACAAACACATCTGGCGCATCAATTCCAACGCCAATCCGGAATTTGTGGCGGCCTTGTGGAAACTTTCATCGTAAATGCGGGCCACTTCGGATTCCTGAGTTTGCGATGTGCCGGTCCGGAATGGCATCTGTGAGGCGCCCATGGACTGGAGACGCCATTGAATATAAGCCTGGCGCACTCGACTGTGGTGAGATGATTTCAGGAATCTGATTGGCCCATTAATTTCATAAATAACGATAATGACTCCATCGACATTCCATGACGAACAGAGCAGATCCAATAACGGGACGTATGAGGATTGAGATATGCCATTGCTTTCTTGGCATATGGGAAAAAGGTCGTATATGTTTCCAGAGAGCACCAGAGTCCTGGTCTGGCCTGAATTCAACAATCGGGCTGAGTCTTTAACAAACTGAATACTCATATCAATAACAATGCGCCGAATCAGTCTTAACTCCCGGAAGGGATCCGTCCATCGTAAAAATGAAGTATCGGGGTTCACCTTGATTGAGCTGCTGGTGGTGATAGCTATTATTGCCATTCTGGGAAGCATGATTTTACCGGCCCTGGGAAATGCAAAGGAGAAAGGGAAGCGGATAGGATGTGTGAACAACCAGAAGCAGATGGGAATAGGTGTTCAGTTATATGCAGATGAAGATCCCCAGGGAGCCTTGACCGGAGTTGGCAATTACGCTGACGATGATCTCAATTGGCTCTTTCCCAAATACATTTCCCAAACCAGGGTGGCGATTTGCCCAAGCACTCAGAACACCATTCGCAACCTGACAACAGAAACCTCATCACTGCGTGACTCTCCGGGCAATATCACAGGTGTCCCATATTTCAAAAGAGTTCACGAAAGCGGGAAAAACTTCGTCGACCTGCGCGATAATGGCCTCTCCAAAAAGCGGCCAGGCGCCAGTTACGAAGTCGCCGGATTTTTTAATGTCACGACCAGGAAAACTCAGTCTCTGATCAACCGGTATACTCATCGCAACCAGTTATTCGGTCTCCTGGGGCGCCCGATACCTCCGAGCAATGTCTGGATCACCTATGACGCGGATGACAGTTTCGCCGGATCAAAAAATGATTTTCCGGATCCCATCGACAATCATGGGGATCGAGGAGGCAACGTTCTATTCGCCGATGGCCACGTCGAATGGGTCAAATCAAGCAACTATCGAAAAAGCTTTTATGGGGACTGACGAACTCCCATGATCGAAAGCGGATGGAATCAGGGGGATTCAATCATGTGATTCCGGATTGCCTGCAGCCTCTGGCGCGCACTCTGAAGCTGAGGCTCGTTGTTGAGTGATTCCCAGATTTGAATGGCTTTGCCTGCTGCATCGGCAGCTGCTTTCCAGTCCGGTATGGCCATGGCAGCCTCGGACAAGGTGTCCAGATAGGCTGGGTTCTTCTCCTGAGTCAAGCGGCACAGTTGCTGAGCCAGAGCGTAGGCCTCCTTCGGGTTCCGCACCGAGGGATCCGGGACGGACAACAGAAGGCGGGACAATTCATTGGCAGCATTCAGAAGGTTTCGATCCGCAGACAGGGCCATCTTATAATCGCTGACAGCCAACTGACTCTCTCCCTGGTCGCGCCGGGCATTGGCCCGCTGCCAATATGCCTGACCTAAAGTGCGATTGACTTCCACATCCGTCGAATTCGTGGCGCGGGCTTTCAGCAGAAGTTGAATGGCCGGGGTCCATTGTGACTGGCGCATGTGCAGTTGGGCCAGGTCTCTTTGGATGCGGAAATCATCCGGCAGGTAATTCAGGGCGGTGAGGAATGCTTCTTGTGCCATGTCGATATTTCCATGATCCAGTTCGACAACCCCGATCACATAAAATATGTCGCCCAATTGAGTATGGGATGCTTCGCCGGAATCTATTGCGGTGGCTGCGTATTGCCGCAGGTATTTGATACCTTCTCTGATCTCGTTATGAGCCACAAACTGCGAATTGACCAGGAGCGGGTTAAACCGCCTCGGAGATTCTATCCAGAGTCCAGGAAATGGCACCGCAGCATCGCGAGTCACTTCAGGAGACGCATCCAGCAGGTTCAAATCCTTCAGAATCTGATCGACTTTGACTGGCCCCTTGTAGATGACTGCCACCCGACCGAACCGGTCGATCAGAAAGCTGGTAGGCACAGGCATGGCGGTCCATCGATCCAGACAGGATTGCTGGAATATATCCAGATTCCGGACCGTGCGCCCGGATGCATCTGAGGACTGAAATGGAAATTGAATTTTCTGCAGTATCTTCTGAGCAGCCGCATGGAGTTTGGGTTCGGCATTGAGCGAAAGAATCCGGAGTCCGTGGGATTGGATGGTTTCCGCCTGTTCGGACCACTCGGATAATTCAGTGAGGCATGGCGCACACCAGGTGGCCCAGATATTGAGAAGGAGTGGTCCTTTTAATTGCCCGGTGGGGATTTCAGTTTCAATTTCATTCTCCTGAGTGTAGATGGGCGGTAGTGGCAGACGCCCGGACAGCACAATGCGGGCGGTGGCAGTCTCGTCTGCCAGCCGGGGTTTGCTGATGGATAATTCATGGGTTTGTTCCGGTGGATTCCAAAGCAGAGGCATCTGATCCTGAGCGAGGATATAATGTTTGCGTGAACTCAAATCGGACCCGATGACCTGGGATCCGGCTCCGGGCCAGTGGATGATGACCTTTTCAATCTTCTGCTCGGGTGGAAATCCAAATCGGACCCACAGGGAGGATTGGGATAAGAACCCATCGCCCGCGTGCACGGTGCGAAGCCTTGGAATGGATTCTCCATGAAGAAACAGCTCCACACGGGCTCCGATGGCATCGCGATTGACCCGGACCCCATCCCCTTTGAGGAGGAAAGCTATCCAATTGGCACTTGACTGGCTCTGGTTTTTGAGGAAGCGCATTCTTGGAGCCGTTCTGGCGGTTGTCCACAAGTCCAGATCCCCATCAAAGTCCCAGTCCGTCGCCACCACCGCCCGTGCATCATCAGGAAAATCAAATCCGGTAATAGCCGAGACGTCGGCGAAGGATTGTCCACCGCAATTCAGAAACACACAGTTTCTTTCTCCACCACTGAACGAGCGGTCTTCATGGAGAAGGCGGTTCAAAGCCTTCCATCCCTGGCGATAAAGGGTGGAATTTTCCGGGGTGACCTGATCTGTTGGTGACTGCGACACGACCTGCCGCCAATAGACACTTCACAAGTCGGTCGTGTCCGGCGTCGAAATGAAGCCGTTTGCCACGACGATGTCCTCCCAGCCATCATTATTGAGGTCCGTGAAACGCGATCCCCAGGCCCATCGTCCCATGGAGACGCCCATCTCCTCGGTCACATCAGTGAACGCGCCGCCCTGAGGATGGCCCAGAAAGAGGCTGTTCCCACGGGCATGCCGTTGGTAGAGGGATTTGAAATCACCTGGAATCTCCGGTTTGAACTGTCTCTGGAATGTGATGCGATTCCCGGCAGCAGAAAACATATTGCTGACGTATAAGTCGTAGGCACCATCATGGTTCACATCCGCCCAGGAGGTGGACATCCCAGCAGACATGTCCTCCACTCCCAACTGGGAAGCGACATCGCTGAAGCGACCATCCGAGTTTTGATACAGGTTATTGCGGCCATAATCATTGGCCACGTAAAGATCCAGGTCGCCGTCCTGGTCAAAGTCGATCCAGGCACAGGCAAAGCTGAAGCGGTTATTATTGTGGTCGAGACCGACCCGGGCGGTGGCATCGGAGAATTTCCAGGAGCCGAGGTTTTCCAGGAAGATATTGGCTCCACCGTTCTGGGCATCGTGGTATGGCATGGGCTCACCCATGGCACCGGTTCTTTCACGGTCAGAGGATGGGTTATATCCACAGGCAAAAAGATCGAGATCCCCGTCCATATCAAAATCCGCAGCCGCCAGGGAAAAGGTCTGGGCGTGGGTTGGAATCACATCGATCAGCTTGAAATGGGCCGATCCATCATTCTGCATGAGGAGGAGTTTAAAATCCTGGGAGATGACAAGATCATGGTCCCCGTCATTATCGACGTCGATGATCAGGGCACTGGAACAATAGTCCAGCCACCCCGTTTGACTTTCATCTGTATAATCGCGCAGTGTGCCATCCGGTTGCCGGAGGAAGAGTCGGTTGGGAAGTCCGCCCTGCTGGCAGAGGTAAACGTCCTCCAGTTCATCTCCATTGACATCTCCCAAGGCCATACCATGATTGGCCACGACATCCAAACCCAGATTTCTGGAGAGCTGGGATCGCCAATGGTCAGTGCTCTTTAATAATTGCTCCTTGTATACTGGGCTGCCTGTGAATACGGACTCCGTGGCATCCCCAAAAAGAGGATTTCCATTGTGCCCCAGACGAACGGCATCCTCGTAGGTGAGAAGCTGGATGGACTTGAGCAGGGGAGTCTTCATATCGGGAGTCCACCGACAGATCCATTCGGTATTGATCTGCTTCCGACCACCGGTGGATGTTCCCGCCGCATGAAAGTAAACCCGGGTCACCACTTCATCGGATTGAGGCTCAACTTTGAAGAGCTTGACCCCAGTCTGGATGTATTCCGAGCTTGCCAGGTCCGCCAGAAGTGACTGGAATGCTTTGTCCGGTGGCAATGTGTCCGCATCGGCTGGCAATTGAGCCCTTCGGACCAAAAACACTTCATCCCGATAAACCTCCCTGAAGGCCTCAGGAAGTATGGAGAGCACAGCGCCGGGTGCAAAGACCTGCGCCAACTCACCTTTCCTGAGTTTCACTGGATCGCCGATCGACTTGGCCAGGCTTTTCAGGCGCAGGGTCGCCTCTTCACTGAAGGCTTCACTTTCC
>JAJOIW010000182.1 GCA_021209225.1 Verrucomicrobiota bacterium | reverse complement strand
CTCCGCTTTGCGATGGCAACGAGGGCCGCATGACCGTGGAGATGGTGCATGCGGTATTCCAATCCCATTGGCGCGGCGGTGCATTCGTCACATTTCCACTGCAGCAACGACCCGGTGCGGAGTCCTGGATTGCCAACCCGATCTAGTCCAAGGTCCGCAGAGGGAAAATTCTGACCTGGACTCCGGGTGAGTATGCCACATGAACCGGCGGCATGTCCTGTGTGGGTAATTCACTCTCAGAGAACATGCTCGTGCTGCATTTGTCCAATTTGGGGGTCACTATTGGGTAAGGCGAATGCCACACCCGTCCGGAATGCAGGCGTTGCAATGTCCCGTCCCAACTGAAGAGCACATATCGCTCAATTAAAAAGTAATCGAGCGTGCCAGGGCGTGAAATGGTGGTATCCGATCCGGGAATTCCATATTCAAATTCGGAGAGCGAATGTGGCAATGGTCTGCGGGCCAGCGCATTCCATTTTCTGGAATGATAGCGGATATATTCAGTCCGACCATCCGGTGAGGAACTGATGGACACATCACACTTCGCATCAGCGTAGGGCAGGTGGAAAAAGAATCTGGCAATCCGCACAGCGATCCATTGGGCAGCATCCAATGAATAAAACCAGACTCCAGGGGTCCCACGATCGTCATGGACGTATGTCCGGAGATTGAGTTCAGGGAAATGGGAAAGTCCATTGACCGATGGAAGCCCATTCGGACGCACATCCGACATGAGAAATGGCACCACTCCGATATAAGCCTGTCCCTGGTGGGTATCCGGGTGGAGGCCAGGGGGAAGCGTGCGCCTTACCAGGTCAGCGTCAATGGGCCAATGCACAAAAAGCAGGTGATTCCAATTCTGCAGCATGACACATGGCCCGGACCTGGGGTAACCGGTCACCAGGTGACGCATTGAATCGGAAATTTCCATTGCCATCATCGTTAAACCAGATTTTTAGCTGAGACTGGCACGATCTGTATAATGAGTCCCAGATAGATTTCGCTGAATTTTGATCTGGACATCAATCCGGCACCCCGGTCCGGGTCGGCAATCAGAAATTTGTCTCCATAGGATCCAAGAATGCAGACATAGTGATTATTGAACTGGGAATGCTTCACCAAGGCGACGGCAGGTGAGGAGGTGGGGATGTTCTCAATGGATCCGGGTGTCAGAATCCGCGCCTGGAGAGGGTGCTCCGGGGAATTCAACGAGTGAATAGCCAGGAGTAAATTCAGTGGCTGTGTCCCCCCAAATGAGTTGGCCCGCGAGGCAAGGGCAATCTCCGATTCTGAAACCTGGATGCCTAATCGCATCAATGCTGTGACGACAGCTGCTGGTCCACACGAATAATCAGTGGACTGCCGGCAGACGCCATCCTGGTCCACCAGCGTTTTGGATTTATTCCAATGGTCCAGGTCCAGGACATAACCCAGGCCCGGCAGGATACCCAGCTTCAGAATGGTCACAGTCCCAAGTAAATAGAGCAAGGGCTTTGACCTTGAATTGGTCCAGTTTGCAAATATGAGAACAAACAGTGCGGAGAAAAGGAAAGTATTCACGATGTAGATGGAATGGTGCCACAGGATTGAGCTGGTGCCAGTGCGTTGGGCCCACTCCGGGTATCGTCCCAGCATTCCGAGGGTGAAGGCCCCCAGGCACAATGCGAGAAACCAGGAAATCCACATCCCTTTGTGTCGGACTTTGAGCACTCCCAGAGCCGATGTGATTCCGAGAGCCAGAGCGACCACCAGTGCGAGTGTATCTTCCATCCATGGAATTGATGCCATGCCGTAATATTGATGTGAATGCGGAGAAAATCAATGATGTGGGGGACATGCGTGAAATGTATTTTCTTCGGGACTGAATCCTCGTAGTTATGGTGTGACAGGAATGAGTGATCCATTGGATATTCTGGTATTGAGTCACGAGCCGCTGTTCCCGCCGACCGGGGGGGGGATCATCGGAATGTGGCTATATTGTGGGTGAACTGGTCCGCCGGGGTCATCGCGTGCGGTTCATCGGCCCACTCCATCCCAATTCTCAAAAGGCCGATCTGGAAAACCGTTTCGGCATTGAGGTCATCCCCTTCCGTCTCTGGCCCATGGGGCGCTATACCAGCCTGAGGACGATCAAATACCTGGCCTATCCGCTTGCATTATGCTGGCTGGTCCGGCTGGAATTGCGACACCGGACCTGCGATGTCCTCCTCAGCCAGCACGCCATCAGTTCCGTCGCCGCTGGAATCATCGGAAAAAAAATGAACATCCCGGTGACGATGAACTTTCTCGATTTTCTCACGGGATTCATGGAGTCCTGGCCACGATATAAGATGCCTGGATGGATTCTGCGACGCCTGCAGAAATTTGAATTGTCCCAGCCCGTGAGATATCAGGCCAACGCGGTTTTAACCGTCTCCGATGCCTTGAAGCGGCGATTCATCGAATCGGGAACTCCTGAGGAGAGGCTGCAGACCATCTACTTTGGCTTTGATGCGGCACACTTTCCCTGGAGCCGTCGGGAAAATTCCAGCTGGGGACCCAGGATTCCCGGCCGATGGATGTTAGTCATGCATGGATCCATGGATGCCCATCACCTGGGAGGAATCCTGGAAGATGCCCTCGTCCATTTGAACCAGTGGTCCCGATCCCGGATGGACACCACCATCACCATGCGGTTTGTTGGAAAACGCACACCCACCCTGGACGCCATGTGCCGGCGGCTTCAGAATCGGGCGCCCGAAATCATGGTCGAGTGTCTGGGTTTCATTGAATACAGTGAGTTGAGTGGCTTGTTGAGCGAGGCGGATATTGGCATCGTGCCATACGAATCCAATCCAGGATCCCATTGCGCCTTTGTCGCCAAAGCGGTGGAATATGTCGCTTGTGGATTGCCAGTGGTGGCCACGTCGCTGGAAGGGATACAATCTTACTTTTCCGGGATGCGGACTGTGCGGTTTGCTGGATTTTCCGGCGCCTCCCTGGCTCACGAGGTCCTGCAATTCATGGAGGGTGGGGTTGAGATTGGGGATCTGCGCTCAGCGAGCCAACAGGTGCATCGCGAACTCAACTGGGAACAAATCAGCTCCAGCGCAGCCGGTTTCATCGAGGATCGGTGGCGTTCCGCCTCTGGCGGCACCGGGTGAGCACAGGCATCGCCGCATCATCAAATTTCCTGAATGCCTCGGCCTGCCGGGAAAACCCGCTGCAGACTTTGGTTTCATGGGGTTGGTATTCCGGACATCCTTGGCACACCTGAACACTCCGCTGTCGGCGGGTAACCTGAAATATTCTCCAGGCCACCGCGAGGACAACCGCCAGTGTGGCTGCCTGCAGAACCAGCCCCAGAGAAAGCCAGATGAAAAGGACCGCCACAAGAAACCCGGTCCATCCCCGAATCACATCGCGGAGCCAGCGGGGCCACAAAGCATAAACCCGGGGGATCGACATCACTATGGTCACAGCCACAATCACCCATATCGCAGCTCCACTGAACATCGCGGATTTCACCCATATCGACATGGCCCCATATGTGGCCAGCGAAATAAAAAACATCCCATAAAGTATGAGGCAACTGCGGCAAACGACCCATGATCCGAGATGGACCACTTCATGCCGGAAGCGGGCACAAAGTGGTTTGTGAGCAAACCGGAAGGGGTATGAATGCCTCCACCAGAGCCACCACAGATGAAATCTGACGACGGGATTCTTCAGACAGATCAGGGAATGAGGTGGTGATTGGAATCCTGTTCAGGGATTGGGATGGTTTCGGCGGGCGATTTCATCATGGATATCAGCCAGAATATTGCCGACGCCTCCGGATGGCACGTAGTTTTTGATGGGTCGGATGAAGACAGCGGTGCCATGCGCCACAACCTGGGCCGCGCCCACATTGGCATTCTCGAGGTCGAAGCGGACATTGATGACGGCGTTGGCTCCCTGTCTGCGGGCCATCTCCAGCAGCCGATCGAGTGCCCGTTGGCGGGATTCATCCGCCAAAGCGGAATAGGACGTGAGTTCACCACCGGTGATCTGCTTGCAGCCCATGGCAAAATCCTGACCCATGTCTTTGGCGCGGACTGAGATGCCCCATACCATGCCTATATACCTCATGATTTCATATCCATCGAAGCCATCGGCACTGGTCAGGATGATTTTATTGGCTATCTCCGGACGTGTTCCGGAGAGTAATCCGCTCCGATCGATCGTCGCGGGTTTTGCAGGTTCTTCAGGCATAAATTATTTCTATTATTTTATGATCAGACTTGGGGTTGGGGTATATGGGATTAATCGATTGGGCCATTCAGGCTGGCGCCGCAGGTGTTGCAATGGGAGGCTGACCCATGTTCTGTTCTCATGCGTTCTCCACATTCCTGGCAGACATAAAACTTCCTGGTGGATGTGCTGTACAGGTAGGTTAAAACTCCCACGATAACCAGGATGACGATCAGGATAAACGGTGCCATATTCTACTATTCCTTTCTAAAGGAGCCGATCTTTGAAATATTGATACGCTCTTGAGGTTTCCAGAATACAATGATTTCCAGCAGCTCTTCGGATTATCGGATCACAGGCTTAATGATTTCCAGAGGAGTTTCAATATAAATAATTCATTTCCAGATATTTATAGTTCCATGGAGCACAGAATCCGGCACAGGTGATGGGGGGAGACCCTGAGTCTGTCTCAAATCTGGGCTCAGAGGTTTATGTGGGAGTTCGGGATGGTCGATATGTGTGGAGAAACCTGTCAATTGGGCGGAAAAATTGCAATTATGAAATCGATTCGATGGAGGCCGGGCTGGGGATATTGGATTATTTCTGGATGTTTATATGTGCATCATCTCTGGGGTGTCGACGCACAGTGGAAGGATGCCCAGTCATGGAGTTATCAATTGCAGAATGCGGATATTGATCAGTTGGCACAGGATCCCAGTTTTGATGTGGTCGTCATTGATTACTCAGGAGATGGATCTGCAGAGGAGCAGTACTCGGCCGATGAAATCGAAAAACTCAAGACAGCTGGAAAAATCCCTTTGGCCTATTTTTCCATTGGTGAAGCGGAAGATTATCGATGGTATTGGAATCCGGCCTGGACCACATCCCCGGAATCGGCCCGTCCCGCCTGGTTGGCTCAGGAAAACCCGCATTGGCCCGGCAATTACCTGGTGAAGTTCTGGGAGGAGGAATGGAAATCCATCATCCATAAGTATTTATCACAAATTGAAGCGGCAGGTTTCAGTGGCATTTATTTGGACAAAGTCGATGCCTGGTATGACTGGATTGCCTCAGGCATCCGGACTGACCCTGTGCAACCCGCCGTGGAGATGGTTCGATTTGTGACATTGATCAAATCCTGGACCGAAACTCTGCGTGAAGGCGGAATGATCCTTGTCATTCAAAATGGCGAAACTCTCATTAACGAGGATGTGATCAATGAGTCCATGATCGGGAACTGGATGGATTCCATAGATGGAGTCGGGACAGAGGATTTATTCTACTTCGGCGACCAGGAGATGGATAATCCCTTCCAACCCGATGAATACCGGCTGGGCATACTCGAGGAATATGTGAAGCGCGGGAAAAGAATCTTCTCCATCGAGTATCTGACAGAATCATCGAGCAAGTGGCATTTTTACAAACTGGCCAAATCGTATGGATTTGTTCCACTCGTCGCTGGCCGGCCCCTGGCAGAACCGGCACACGGGGTGAAAATTGTGGAAAAACTCACCTGGAACCAGCAGAAACTGCACCATTCCACCATTCCCGGCCGGGCATACCGGATCATCCGGTCGCAGAGTATACAGAGTGAGTCAGTCCAGGTCACCGATTGGCATTCATCGGACGACATAGTCTATGAGCCAGACTTTTCCGAGGAGACTGGTTTTTTCCGACTGGAGATCGATTTATTTCCAGCTCAATCCGCAGCCCCGTAAGGAAATCTGTGGTTATCGGTCACTTCCAGGTATGGAGAGGACCGCCGCTCGTTCAGTATCATCCAACGGATCGTGATTCCGAATTTGTTGATCCAGAATTTCCAGAGTGGCTTCGGATGGGTCAAACGCATTTTTTCTGTCTTTGAATCAATCTTTTCACGTGCCACGTCGATAGGGACGGTGCAATCGAGAATATGGAATGGGGCATTGAGTGATTGGGCCAGTTCCTTGAAATAATTCCTGTGACTTTGTTTAAGAAATGTGGCGTCAATGATGACAGGAATATGGGCTTGATGGACTGCAGCTGCCTTGGATGCCAGCTGATCGTAGACTTTGCGGGTGGTTTCGCTGGAGTAGATGCTGGAAAGCTGGTGGGGTGGGGATTTTTCCAGTGGCCTGATGCCAAAGAGTCGCTTGCGTTCGACATCCGAGCGAATATGGATGGCGTTGATTGATTGAGCCAGCTGGTTTGCGTGGGTGGATTTCCCGGAGCCGGAAAATCCATGTGTGATGATGATGGGTGCTGGATCCGCCTGGGTGACTGACAATGCCAACGACAGGTATGCTGCGAAAGTGGATGTGAGTTGCTCCAGTTTCTGCGGATCAGAGATTTGGGTCATGCCCAGAGCGGCAACTTTAGCGCGCACCATAGCCCGGTAACTAATATAAATGGGCAGCAGCCGACAGCCTTCGTAATCGCCTGTGTGCCCCAGATACTCATTGAGAAAGTGAATTGCCTGGTGTGGGAGATTGTGTTCCTTCAGGTCCATCACCAGAAAGGCCACCTCACTCATCACGTCAATGAATCGCAATGAGGGATTGAATTCCAGGCAATCAAAGGCAATCACCTTATTTTTCCACCACAGGATATTATTGAGGTGCAGGTCGCCGTGGCATTCCCGGATAAACTGGTCCGTTCGTCTTTGCCTGAGAATATCGCGATGGGACTCGAGGAATTGAATCGACCAGGATTCCAGGACAGCCAAATTTTTTTCATGTTTCCGGATGTGGGGTGATTTGCGGATGTGTTCGAAATTGGCGAGGATGGGTTTGGCGACTGCATCCGGTGTTCCCCAGTTGGAATCCTCGGGGGCGGTGGCAGCCGCCACATGGAAATCGGCCAGGCAGAGGGCCAGATTCCTGAGAATCTCATGGCTCAGTTCTCCCTTTCCCGCCAGGTCATTTAATAGTTGTCCTTCGGGGAACTGATGCATGCGGACTGCATGGGTGAGAATAATCGGATCGATGTCGCTGGGGGGGCTGACACGCGGGTTCTGGATGGAACCGGTTATGGGCACCACGTCGATATAAACGTCTTGTGCCAGCCTCCTGTTGAGGCGGATTTCCTCCCCGCAGAAAAACTCTCTTTTTTCCTCGCTCCCGAAATCCAGGAACCCGAAGTCGACAGGTTTTTTGATTTTATAGGCATAGGTGCCGGTGAGGATCACCCAGGAGATATGTGTTTCGATGACATGGATCGAACCGGTTGGGTGTGGATAGGCGCTCGGGTTCTGAAGATTCCCTATGAGTTCTTGAAAGTCACTGAGGTTCATAATCATTCTCTGGTTGAAGCAGGACAGGATCGCGAAGGGAGATGCGTCCGGCCGAAAGGATACGCGCGGTGATGCCACCGTGTCCGCGCATGGCATGGTACCCTCCATGCCCGAGAATTTCCTCCATGCACGAGCAGGGGTGGCAATCTCCCGTCCCCTCCAGGATCACATCACCAACCAGAAAGCGGGATTTGCGCAAAGCATGAACATTGATGCCAGTCACTCCCAGGTTGCGTCTCAGTTGGGCGGGAAAGACGTCCCTGCCGAGCAGGTCTTGCATCACCTTCAAGTGTTCCAGCTGGATCAGGGTTATCTGGCGGTTTCCATTGATTCTGGAATAATGATCCTGCCCGATGCCTGACTCTGGTGACACGTCGATAACTTCGCGTTCCTCAACAGGCATCCGATGCAATGGCCGCACGCCAATCCACTGGACCACCCCGATAAGCGGGCACGTATTCAGCAGTTGCTTGAAATCCCTCATATCCGGGTATTATGCCAGGTTTGTGTCCATCCAGTTCCGCAGGGTTGAGAATTGGGATGCATCAATCCAGGGGGTGCATCCGAATGGGGCTTCATTGACGGAAGCTGATTCGAGAAATCCCATCTGGATTCGGAGTGTGGGGCATCCTGAATCCGATCTATGGTAGAGATCCGGGTGATGGGTGAGCACATCATGCTGCATGGACTCGGGGATGGCCGACAGTCCATTGAAGTAGTGATGTCCGTTGCGTTCGACGTGATGGATGCCGAGCAGATTCATGAGGGCAAGGTCCTGAAGCAGGGCAACCGGTCCCACATTGGCCAGGTCCTCGCCACTGAGCCAGGTCTCATGGCCGGTGGAATTCTGCCAATGAAACAGGCAGGCTGCATTGGCCAGGCCCTTGACAATTCCCTTGCAGTTTTTATGGCTGGTGCCTGAGTAGCCGAGCTGGAGTGCCTGAGGAGTGCTGTCGAGATCGCCATCCGCTTCATCAATGATAAATGGGGGATGATCCTTCCACTCCATCAGTTCCTGATGAATGGATGGTTCGAGTGCTTTGGATCGATGGACCGGCTGCTCCACCAAAAGCAGTCCCTCAGAAAAAAAGGAACGGATCCCAGGCGATTCGTGAAGCGCTTCCCACGATTCGCGGAAATGGGAAAAGTTGCGGAATTGCTCATTGCCATCCAGAGTGAATCGACACGGACTGCCAACCACCCGCTTGAGAATGTCGGCAATTGTTTCCAGCCGTGGTTTATCCACATCGATATTCCCGCAGATTTTAATTTTAAAATGCGTGAGGCCATAACACTGAATGTTCTCGATCAGGTGAAATGGGAGCCCATCGTTGGGGCGAGTCCCAGGGGAGACATCGGATTCACTCAATGGATCTCCCAGACCAATTGTGTGTCGGACTCTGGTTCGCTTCAGCGGTGGTGGGCGGAAAAAATGATGGGGATCCAAGCCACTCAACTGTGGATTCACCGCGGCCAGGTCGAGACAGAGGCTATTGTCCAGCAGCATCCGGTGCAATGGAATATCAAAGTGGCGTGCGATCGCATCCAGTGCCGACCGCTCCACCAGGCTCAAGGCGAAATTCCCCAGTAATGATGGAATACCCGCTGCCAACCATTCAGACTTATGCCGTGTATATAACTCACTCCAGAAATCAAAAAAATTACGGCATATCTGCATGGATTCGGCTATGGCCCCGGCTCGTTGAATCACCGCCAGATCGGTCATCAGATCGGATTCAAATGGGGTCTCCGGAATTTTAGTGAACCACTTTGGCGGGAGCCCGTCGCTGGCAATTCCCTGAACCACACAGTGATTGATCTCCACAGTGGCTGATGCGAATAAATGCGGAAGGTGCGTCATACTCGCAATCCCATATTTGAATGGAAACCTCGTCCGCATCGGCAGAACATTCCACTCCACCCGCAGAACCCTGAATGATGAAATCAACGACATGGCACTTGAATAAACATATTCTTATTCATGAATTCCGAGGAACCGGTCCCGGCCGCGAGCGAGGCTGGCGATTTTTCTATCCGCGATGGATCTTTTGAGCATCCAGAATCCACAGTCCGGATGGATGAATTGGATGCGGTTTTCCCCGAGCAGGCTGGCGGCTTTTTCGAGGCGCTGAGCTATTTGATCGGCACTTTCGATATGGTTGACTTTGATGTCGACCACCCCGAGACCGAGCCCGATGTGTGGCTGGATATCCCGGAGAGCGTGGAGATCGTCCTCTGGCCGGTGAGCTGACTCGAGAACAAGATGGTCGACCCGCAGACCATTCAGAAAATGCAGCAATGGTTTCCACGACCCGGATTGAATGGTCTGGCCACCGTAGTTGCCAAAGCAGAAATGCACCGCCTTCTGAATGGGTTTCGGGATTTTATCCAGGATGCGGTTGATGGCTTCCATGGCCAGTGGGGCATCATCCGGATTGCCCGGAATATTCGCTTCGTCAATCTGGATGCAGCTGCAATTCATCTCAGCGGCTTGTGCTGCCAGGATGTCGGCTATGGCGAGAGTAAGACTTTCAAATTGATGGTAATGGCGATCGAGCAGGGTTCTGGCGAGCATATACGGACTGGTGAGGGTGAATTTGAATGGTCCTCCAGCAACAGATCCAGCTCTCCGGCAATCTTCAGGCAGATTGAGCACACCTTCCCCTATCGATCCTTCTACCACTGCGGCGGGCTTGAGACGAAACCCCATCTCCTTTTTCAACCTGAATTCCGCGATGTCGGATCGGCCGATGGATGAGCGGCATCCTGAGAATTTTGAGACAAAGTATTCAATCATGCCATTTGTTTCCGGATGATCGGGATCAAAACGGTAGAGTTCCCCATCGGTCGGGAGATCAATTCCAGCCTGGCGCTGCGAGGCAAAAACGACCCGGGTGGCGTCGATGAGAGCCAATTCCGACGGGAATGCGACCAACCAGTCTGGAAGAGGATACGATCCGACGGTGGTCGTTAAAATGGATCGATTGTCGCACAATCTGTTTTTTCCTTCTGCCATGGTCTGGAGTATGATGGACCAGTTACTTTGGTTCGAGTATAAAAACACCGTCTCTATGACGCCTGCACGAAAAGGGCAGATCCCGGTCCACATAAAATGAATGATACCTATGCAATAGATTTTCCAGATCCGGAAGAATCGGATGAGGATGGTCTTTTGGGATTTGGTGGGGACCTGAGAACAGCGAATCTCGTCAAGGCTTACTCCAGTGGAATTTTCCCCTGGACATCGAATCCGGTTTCCTGGTGGAGTCCGGATCCCCGGGGCATATTTGAGATTGGCGGGTTGTATATTAATCGATCCTTGAGGCGGTTTTTAAAACGCGATCTGTATCAGGTGACATTCAATCAATGTTTTGAGCAGGTGATTGAATGGTGTGGTCAGGATCGGGCTGAGGGAACCTGGATTGATAAGGGCATCCGCAACGCATACATTCGATTCCACCATGAAGGTTATGCCCAGAGTGTGGAATGCTGGCAGGATGGAGAGTTGGTTGGCGGATTGTATGGAGTGGCGTTGCGCGGGTTGTTTGCCGGGGAATCCATGTTCAGCCGGGCGGACAATGCCTCGAAAGTGGCGGTGGTGAAGCTGATGGAGCGTCTGGTGGAGCGGGGATACCGGTTAATGGATATTCAGATGCTGACACCTGTCACGGAATCTCTCGGGGGCCAGAGTATCCCCAGATCCGAATACCTGCACAGACTACGGAGTGCCATGAAAGTCCAGTGCCACTTCAGAGATTAAGTCGATTCTCCCTCCGCCGGTGGCCGTTTTGCAAGGACTGGAAAATGGTTTATTGACGGTTGTGGGATGAACTGAATAATGACCCTTCCGGAAGTGCAACAATTCACAGCACCCGGGATGTATTGCAACATCTCATGCGTCCAGTTCAGTGGACATTCAGCGACATGGAAGATTTAATTCGATGGTTGAGAGAAAAGCCGGACCGGGCACGGATTGCTCCATTTGTGGTATGGGTGGTTCTGACGAGTCTTGAGGGCATGTTTGGGGAAGCCAGTTATTACTGGGTTTATGCCTTGAAGTCGGTGATTGGCGCGTGGATGGTATGGGCCATCTGGCCTGCGGTTCAGGAAATGCGTTGGCGGGTGAGTTGGGAAGCCATTGTGGTTGGGGTTCTGGTGTTTTTTCTCTGGGTTGGAATGGAAGGTCACTACCCTCCGCTGAACAAGATCCTCTCCTGGGATACAAGTGGGGAAAAATCCTCGCACTGGAACGTCTTTGAATTTTTTGGTGAGCGGTCGGTGTGGGCGTGGGTTTTCATCTGCCTCCGGATTGCGGCAACGGCGATCATTGTCCCACCGCTTGAGGAAATATTGTACCGATCCTTTTTATACCGATGGCTGATAAGGGAGAAATTTGAAGAAGTGCCAGTGGGTCAATGGGACAGGAGATCCTTTCTCATTACCGGGATCATCTTTGGTGTGGTGCATGGTGACTGGTGGCTGCCCGGTATATTGTGCGGATTTCTCTACCAGGGGCTGGTGGTGCGCAGAAAATCTCTGGGTGATGCGATGGTGGCTCATGGCATCACCAATGCCTTATTGGGGGTCTATGTCGTCTACAAGGATGCCTGGATCTTCTGGTGATTGAATTTATGCCAAGTCTCCCAACCGCCGGAAACCTCAATTACCCATGTCTGATCCAATCACCGGACGACTCCCTGTCAGCCTGCTGGACATCGGACTGGGCATTGAGAAAACCCGGGCGCTTTCACCCACCGGGATTTCTGGATTGGCTCGAATCCCTTCCGGAGATCGACGCAGTTCCATTGCCTGAGGACAGGCACTTCTCTGTCGGGTGGAATGCCCTGGGAACCATCCCTGTCCCGCCGGACCCGAAGCCCGGGTTTTCCACATTCCGTGAGAGTCTGTTTGACCATAGGGTGACTGATGCATACCGGATTGTTCATGGTCAGAGCGATGGTTTTCCCGGTTGGTATGTGGATCGATGGGGAGGAGCCCTTCTGGTCAGCGGTCAGGGAACTCCAGCGGATATTCCACCACCCTTACGCCAGACCCTGCATCAACTCGTCGATTCCGGACAGGCCCAATCCCTCCACTTCCAACCGTGGGAGAAGGCGGTCCGGGGCGTTGAAGGCGCGAATCTCAATCCGGTTCTCCTACATGGATCGCCTGTAACCGGGACCTTCAGCATCATTGAGAATGGTTTGAAGTTCGGTATACGGTTTTCCGAGGGTTATTCGGTGGGATTGTTCACCGATCACCGCGACAATCGCAGACGTTGGTTGCAGGGCAGAGTCACCCGGGAATGGCCATTGCCCCAAACCGGCGAATTACTCAATACCTTCGCCTATACCTGTGGATTCTCGGTCGCCGCAGCCCGCCTGGGATGGCGCACCACAAGCCTGGACCTCTCAAAAAAATACCTTGATTGGGGTAGAAAAAATTTTGAACTCAATGGCCAGTCCCAGGATGGCCACGACTTCATCTTCGGCGATGCCATGGAATGGATGTCTCGATGGGCCAACAAAAAAAGGCGGTTTGACGCCGTCATCCTCGATCCTCCCACTTTCTCCAAGTCCCGCGATTCCCACCGCCGCACCCGGCTGTTCCGGGCAGAAAAAGATTTTGTTGAACTGGCAGAAATCGCCGGACGTGTTCTCGGACGACACGGGGTCCTGATGGCATCCACCAATGCCGCTCAACTCACACCCATGGCCTTCCTCAAACAATTAAGCGATGGATTATTCCGGGCCGGTCACAAAATCGATCGGGTCGAATTCTGTGGTCAGGGCCCCGATTTCCCCATCGGGATCCATGAAAACCCTCACCTCAAGTGCTTCTGGATACGGGTTGAGTGAACCGGAAATCCCAACCACTCCCGCAAATTTTTTTTCCTGCCGCTGGATTCTCAAGCCACATCATTTTTCATTCATGGTGGATACTATTCAAGGTGGATAAAATGCGACAATGGCAACTATGAATGAGTCTCATCACCTTGATAAAAAATAGACACAGTGACCATACTAAAAAAAAGCTTCCGAACTGTGGTTCGGAAGCTTCGGCAAATGGGGTGAGGTTTGATGGATCTGTCTTCTCAGGCAGTCGGGACCTCGGAAATGGTTTTGAGGATGCGGCTGGCAATGGCGTATGGATCGCCTTGCGAGTTTGGGCGGCGGTCTTCGAGGTAGCCACGATAGCCGTTATTGACGAAAGAATGGGGAATCCGGATTGAGGCACCGCGATCGGCCAATCCGAAGGTGAATTTATCGATGGACTGGGTTTCGTGCAGGCCGGTGAGGCGGAGGTGGTTGTCCGGCCCATAGACGGCGATGTGCTCATCCATGTTTTTCTCAAAGGCAGCCATCAGTTTGTCAAAGTAGGGCTTGCCGCCGACTTCGCGCATGTATTTGGTTGAGAAGTTGG
>JAJOIW010000178.1 GCA_021209225.1 Verrucomicrobiota bacterium | reverse complement strand
GCCCGACCTGAAAAGCCATCCGCTGAAAAAACTGCTCGACCGCGGCCTGCTGGTAACCGTCAATTCCGACGACCCGGCCTACTTTGGTGGTTACATCAACGAAAACTACCTGGCTATCGCTGAGGCTTTGAGTCTTTCCAGGGCCGATCTGTGCCAACTGGCAAAGAATTCGTTTCGTGGAAGCTTGCTTACCGCTAAAGAGCAAGAAAAGCACCTGAATTCGGTTGACTCCTTTTGCAGGCAGTAAGGCGGATATTTTTTCTTGTTGTACTACCGATACAGGACACCAAAGGATAGCTGTCCGGTTTGATTTTATTTCTTTTGTAGTAATAATCCAAAATCAATAAGATCAACCAGATGAATGTAACAGTTTTTGCCAAATATCCGTCGCCGGAACTCCTTCGGGAGACTGCTGATGGGTTCGATCAGGAAGTGCTGCAGGTGAACGGGCATTTTCACACGCCTTATTCGTTCAGCGCGTTTTCCGAGATTAGCCAGGTATTTGAAATGGCGCAAAAAGAGGGCGTAAAGGTACTCGGAGTGAACGATTTTTATACCACCGACGGTTACGAAGAGGTCAACCAGTTGGCCAAACCTAACCGGTTGCGGGGCTGGTCTTCAGCCATCTTTCCCATGATCTGAATGACATCCGGCTGGAGCGGGTCTCCAGTCGGCAGATCGTATTCCCCCCGCTGCATTATGTATGTTTTTCGAGGGGTCTCTAATTCTTTGGCAATGAGGCTCGTGGTGAAATTGGCACGATGCGACAGGATCTCCGTCGCCAATTCCTTTATGGAAATACTTTCACCCGCCCCAAAAAATGGACCATATGGATCCGCCAGGAGCATGAGTTTTTCCGTATCTTTTATGCCTTCCCATGCACCCGCCGTTGCCAGGGATTTCCATGGAGACAGAAATCGGATTTCCTGATTATTGCGCAATCCGGTCCCCACTATCTCCACCTGGATATGATGTTTGCCTTGCGGTAAAGCTATGGCGTGGACCATGGATCGTTGGTCGACAATGTTGGGAACCGGCGCGTCAACTGGCGCCCCATCCAATCGAACGCGCGATCCAGGACCTGAGGAGACTTCAATCCAGATCATCTGATCTCTGGAATTCTCCACCTCAAAACTGACCCACATTGTGGACCCCGGGTTCGGGACAAGTTCTCCCCGCCGTCCGGGAAAGCCTTTCGCTTCCTTCCAGGTCAGTTGACTTAAGTCGGCGACAACCGACTCCATCACCTCGGATTGTTGCCATTGTTTGAATTCGGGTGCTTCCAATTGAGCTGCGTGAGTGCGCCAGGCATCTGTCTGGGGGAGGAGAGACTGGATATTTGCAAGAACTCTGGCCTGACGTTTTTCAAGCATCATCCACTGATCTCTTGAAATCTGATTTTCAGGCACCTGGATGGTTGGTCCATAGGTGTAGGAATTGCCATCCATGGAACTTTCCGCAGTGCTGTTGAAGAAGCTCAGGAGGCTGTAATACTCTTTTTGGGAAATGGGATCATACTTGTGATTGTGGCACCGGGCACAGGACATGGTCATGCCCAGAAAGACAGTGCCAAATGTCTCGGTGCGATCAAAATTATTTTTGGCCTGGAATTCTTCCGGGATGGCACCGCCTTCGGAGGTTGTGGGATTCATGCGCACGAATCCTGTGGCGAGGAGTTGCTCATCCGAGGGGTTGTCGAGAAGGTCTCCAGCCAGTTGCCATCGAATAGCTTCATCAAAAGGCAAATTCTCATTCATCGAGCGCACGACCCAATCGCGATAGGGAAAGATTCCGCGGCGGTTATCCAGGTGCAGGCCGTGAGTATCCCCATAGCGGACCGCATCCAGCCAATAACGGGCCTGGTGTTCACCAAACTGATCCTGGTTGATCAATCCATCCACATAACGTTCATAGGCCCCAGGAGCCTTGTCCGACAGGTAGGCCTGAAGGGATGCTGGATCCGGTGGCAGCCCCGTCAGAATCAGTGAGGCTCGACGGGCTAAAACTTCCCGGCCTGCTTCGGCTGAGAATCCGCCCCCCCTGCTCCTGCAACCGGTTTTCTATGAAGGCATCAATGGGATTGAAGTGAACCCCGGCAACAGTGGCAACCTGGGGCTTGACTGGGGCTTCAAAGGCCCAATGGACCTGGTATTCGCCTCCGGAAAGAACCCATTTGTGAATCTGGTCGCGCTCGCTCTCAGTCAGTTGCTTGTCCGCATCCAGGGGAGGCATGGGATCCTCTTTGTCATAAATGCGCTTCAGGATTTCGCTCTCAGAAAGTTGCAAGGGATCGAGTGCCCGGTAACCACCCAGATCAACAGTGGCGGCAGCATAGGAATCCAATCGCAGATCCTTTTCATTTTTGTGTCAGGTCCGTGGCAGGCAAAGCACTTATCCGACAAAACAGGCAGAATATCCCGGGAAAAATTCACCTCACCCCAGCCTGACATGGAACACATCCCGACTATTCCAGAGAGTAGTCCCATCCAGGAGACTTTCGCATGCTGCCGCACAACCGATTTCATGCAGTCAGATTAACGGAAAAAGCAATATTATCCAAGAGGCAATCCTCAGATGGCAGACAAAGTTTCGTGTGCGTCGGATGCCATTCGGAACATCACCACGGGCTGAAATGTGCTTAATACTCAGAATCCGCCGCGACCATCCAGGCCAAAGAACTGGCGGGAAGTGCCCCGCAGCATCAGGTCGGAGAGGATTGCGCCGCAGGCGGACCACCGGCTGAATCCATGGATGGCGCATCCGGCAATTGGGAAGCTCCGGATACGAGGCGACCCAGACTGGACACCCATTTCCCGGCGTCATCAAAAAAAGTGTAGAAACAGGGACGACGAGAAGTGTGAGCAATGTCGCAGTCGACATGCCACCAATGAGGGTGATTCCAAAACTTTTATAACTGATGCCAATCGTTGCACTGGACTGGCTGATGGCCAGTGGGATCATACCAATAATGGTGGTGAGAGCTGTCATGGCTATCGGGCGGAACCTCCGCTCGGAAGCCAAAGCAATGGCTTCATCCCGGGATAATCCCTCCAACCTCAGACGATTGACATAATCAATCAGAACAATTCCATTATTCACCACCACACCAATCAGTAGAATCCCGCCTATACACCCCAGAACGTCGATATTCCGATCGGCGATGAAGTGGCCCCATAAAACCCCCAGACTGGCGAGCGGGATGGTGAGAACAATGGACAGGGGTAATACAAAACTTTCAAAAAGAAAACTCATCAGCAGGTAGATGAAGATGATGGAGATCCCGGCTGCCATCATCAGGTTTTCAAATCATCCACTGGGATGGATTGATTCGGCGCTTCAAAGGTCACTCCCTCCGGCAGATCCATCGCACGCTGCATGCCACCCAGCAGCTGGGTGGTCTGCTCAGCCTGGGCGGGATCCAAATCGAGTGTGATAGTGCGGGATGTTCGACGATTGTCCCGGAATATTGTGGAGGGGGTTTGCTGATAGACCGGGGATGTCAGGGCAGAAAGAGGCAGGACGCCCCCCTCTTCAGGGGTTGGGATCTGGAAGGATAATAAGTCATCCAATCGGGCGCGATCGGACTTCTGGAATTGCGCCCGTATAGGCACTTCGCGTCCTTCCATGTTGTAACGACTGAGCAACTGGCCCTGCAGGGCATAATTGATCACTCCCGCGACCAACTGCGGACTGACACCACTTGCACTGAGTTTCTCGCGATTCATAACAAGTGCCAGTTCGTTGGGATCACGCCTCTCCCGGTATCGCACTCCTATCACTCCCGGAATTTTCTCCAACTCAGGTTCGAGCCGGTCGGTCAGCAATTTCAGTTCCTCGGCATCATCCCCGAAAAATTGCATCACATAGACAGCCGCCTCGCGATTCTTCTCATTCTGGTTTTCCTGGCCATAATACAACCTGACACCGGGCTGCTTCGGCAGAGCATCACCCATGCGTTTCATGGATTCTTTGGCCGAAAGTCTGTTCTTGTCCTGATCGTTGAGCCAGCCCTGAATATTGCCGCCTGAGGAGAAATGCATAAGCATATACCCTTTGAGCCCAAGTTCCTCAGCCACTTTCTCAACAGCCTTCTCCGCCCGTGAATAATACTCGGCAACGTCATCGAAATCATATTCTTTGGACATTTCAACACCGATGTTGAAGCTCATCTGGTCCTCTTCCTGCGAGGGAACAATCTTCACTTTCTTCATCACAATGGCCTGGGTCAGCCCGAATACCAGAACCATCAATAAAACCAATCCAAATCGATTGACTAAAAAAAAATGCCAGGGATTGGGAGTAGAGTTTGCCGATGAAGCCAAAGGTCAGCGCATAAAGCCGATCCATGAAGCGGTGGCGCATGTCGCTGAGGTCTGGTGTGGTGCGTCCATGAGCATGATTCCCGGGATGGCCAACCCCGCGTGTTTCCCCCACAGTGAGGAAGACTGTCAATGGAATGAACACCAGGGCAACCAAAAGGGATGCCACCAGCGAAACAGTGATGGGGAGAGAAATTTTTGTTAAGAAGAACTGCGCCTCACCACCGACCAGGGAGACCGGAAGAAAAACAATCACCGTTGTCAGAGTTGCCATTGTTATGGCGAGGGCAATCTCCGAGGCGCCCTCAATACAGGCACGCCGCTTGTCCACGCCCGCATCGATTAACCGGTAAATATTCTCCGCCACCACGACGGAATTATCCACGAGAAGTCCCACACTGATAACCAGCGCCAGGATGGTCAGTATGTTCAGAGTCTCCCCGTAAAAATACATGGCCGTCAGCGCAATCATCAACGATGTCGGGATGCTTAATGAGATAATGATCGTCATCCGGATTCGTTTCAGGAAAAAAAAACAGGACCACAGCCGCGAGCAATCCTCCAACCAGCCCGCTCTGCGAAAGATTGCCTATGGAATTCTCAATCACCGTCCCCTGGTTGAAGAAGGCTTCCATAGTGATGCCTTTGAGAATGGGATCCCCTGACAAGCGTTTGACTTCACGATCGACGAGACGACAGGTTTTGACAGTGTTGGCTTCACCTTCTTTGAAGACGCCCAGAGCAAAGGCCTGCTGGCTGTTGACACGCACTGAAAAGAATTTTTCAGGCAGGTCATATCGGACGATTCCTATGTCGCTGACCGTAGTGCGCCGGTTCAGGGGACGTTCCTCGAGATCAGAAACGGATTGATATTCAGCGACGGAACGCAGGGCGAGCTTGGCCCCGCCTTCACGCACAAACCCGCTGGCCAGTGTGAAATTGTCTCCCCGAAGTTCCTGAGAAACCTCGTATAAATTGACCCCGGAGCCTTCAGCCTTGGCCCGGTCAATATCGATCATTATTTCCTTTTCCTGCAGTCCATCGGACGAAACGCGTGCCACTCCGTCAATTCTGGATAACGGGGTGATGATGCGATCCTGAATGAGATTATATGAGTCGGCAATGTCAGCTGGAATGGAGACCCCCACAAAGGCCACAGGAATCCCTGAGGGATCCTCCTTGCCGATGAAAAACCGATCCACGTCATCAGGAAAACTGAGCCGGGCCCGCTGCAAACGGTCCCGCACTTCCCTGTAGGCCACATCCATGTCCGTGTCCTTTTTGAAAGTCAGATTCACGGATCCATTTCCCACCCGGGTGAAGGAAACCAGACGATCCAGGCCCTGCACACCCGACAGTTCGTCCTCCAGTGGAAGTGTGATTTTCTCAAGCACTTCCTGAGTGGGCGCGTTTGGCCAGGGCACGGAAACATTCAAGGACTTTGCCACATACCCTCTGGGAAATAATTCCATCGGGATTCCAATTGTGGCAACAACCCCCACCACAACCAATGCCATGAAAAGCACAAGCACCCCGACCTTCCGGTCCAGAGACAGGGCTACCATACGTGCAGTGAATCCGGGATTAGACATGGAATGGGTTCTCCTGAGCAGGCAAGGAATTTATCGAAGCATCATCCACCTGAATCGCGGTATTGTCCCGCTCCATTCCCAGCCATTGCAACAGGCGTATCAGCAGGAAATAAAGCGATGGAATAACCAGTAAAGTCAAAAGTGTTGACGAAAGCAAACCAGTCATAACGGCCATGGCCATGGGAGTCCGGATTTCCGCACCATTGCCCGTGGCTATGGCCATAGGCACCAGCCCCAACAGCGTGGTCATGGTCGTCATCAGAATAGGACGCAGCCTGACGGATGAGGCGGTCAATACCGCATCTTTCAATTCCATACCTCTTAACCGCAACTGATTGGAGTAATCCACCAGAACGATGGCGTTATTCACCACGATGCCGGCCAGCATGATCATTCCCAGAATAACGACAATGGAAATTGGCACCCCCATCCACCATAATCCAAGAAACGTGCCAATGAATGCCATGGGAATGGTGACCATGATCAACAAGGGCTGGATCAGTGATTCAAACTGCGCCGCCATAATGACGTAGACCAGAAATAAGCTCAAGCCAAGTGCCAGGTAGAGACTGCCTTGACTTTCCTCCCATTCCTGATTCTGCCCGGTGATGGAATAGGTCATTCCGGGAGGCCATTGAATATTTTCAGCGAGATTCTGGTTGATGGCTTGGGCTGCCTGACTGAGGGATCCAGCCCCCAGATTCGCCTGGATGACAGCGGTTCGTGAACCGTCAATTCTCCGGATCTCACTTGGGCCACGACCTTTGATGATTTCAGCTACAGAGGATAGTTTAATGGATTCTCCGGTGGATGGCACGACCATCAGCTGACGCACTGAATCCACATTGTCCCGGCCCGCTTCATTCAATCGGACAATGATGGGAATTCTGCGGTCCTTGAGATTGAACAGGGTCGCTTCGGTCCCCTGGACCATGGCTTTCACCTGGTCCGCCACAGACTGGAGATTCAGCCCGAATCTCACCACCTGGTTGCGATCGTAGACAATTTGAATTTCAGGAGCCCCGGGACGCAGCAGAGGTTCGACGTCCTTCAACTCAGCAATTGCCTTAATATCCCAGTGGCACGATCTGAAACCTCCCGCAGCGATTCCAGGTCATTCCCCGTGATCTCGACTTCTATCGGGGTCTGGGATGAGAAAAGCACCGGACGCAACACGCGGAAATCAACATCCGGAATAGGAGCCAGATAGCCTCGAACCCGCTCGATCACCTGGTCTTCGGTCCACTTTGGATTTCGGGATGGCTCAAGCAGTAATTTGAATTTGGTCGAATGTTCCCCCTCATCGGAGCGTTGCATATTCGTCACATCATATCCGATGGAAACTATGACCGAGCGGATGAATTGCTTATTGTCCACGATGGCCCGCTCCACCTGGCTCATGGTGGAATCGGTCACTTCTATGGGAGTTCCGATCGGAAGACTGACTTCAAAAGTGATTTCACTTTGATGAATTTCCGGCAGCAATTCCGAATCCAGATTCGTGCTGAGGATCCAAAGCCCCCAGAAGCAAAGAGCAACAACCGACACCACCCAAATAGGGGAGGAGAGGAATCCACTCAGAACCCTTTGATATACCTGGCTGAAAAGTGAGAGCAGCTGACCACTGAGCCACATGGGAATGCGCAGCAGCCATTGAATCCCGAGCCAGATCCATTTCAGCACCCTGGCGAAAATCCAGATTACGCCAAGCACCAGCCCCATAATGAGCTTTCCAACCCATTCAACAATACTCCCGAAAAGGAATCGGATGAGAAAATAGGGAAGAAAGACCATGCGTTTCCATCCATGCTGGCCCATCCATGACGCACGCAGGGCCTTCCAGGCATGATAATGAAGGATGTGAGAAAAACGGAGCGACTCGGACTGGGAAAATCTCATTGCAGTCCGGCTGGCCAGCATCGGGATAAAAAAGACGGCGACGATGAGTGATGCGGACAAGGAGAAGACAACTGCCAAACCAAGATACAAAAAACGCCTGACCGGCCAGGCCCTCGACAAATACCATGGGGAAAAAGACGGCGACGGAGGTGAGGGTCGATGCAATGACCGCACCTCTGACTTCCCGGGCACCACGAACCGCCGCCAGTTTCACTCCATCCCCTTCCTCACGACAGCGGAATATCGATTCCAGAACCACGATCGAGGAATCGACCAGCATCCCAATCCCCATCGCCAACCCCCCCAGTGACATAATGTTCAGTGAAACCCCAGTCAGATTCATCGGCGCGAATGTCATGAACAATGAAATCGGAATCGAAACCCCAATAATTGCGGTGGATTTTAAATCATTGAGGAAAAGCAGAAGTACCGCCACCGCAAGGAAACCCCCAATGAGAGCTGTATTCCGCACTTCATCGATGCTGCTGCTGATGAATTCGGATCTGTCTGCGGTCACCTGAATGCGGGCCGATTCATTTTTCCACAAAAGCTCAGTCAATCCCACACGGCTGTCCGCATTCATTCCAGGTGGGCCAGGACTCCGGTTGTTATTCTGATTTTTCGGACCACCCTGAGGTGGGCCTCCACTCTTTTTTGGGCCAGTGTTGCCTGGGGCAAATTTATTCTGCTTTGGAGTGAGGCGTTCTTTAATTTTCCTTGCCACTTCCACGATATTGGCGTCCGCTTCTTTATAGATGTCGATCTGAACGCTGTCATTGCCATCGGTTCGGGTGATGAGTTCTTTTTCTTTGTGGGTTCGCTGGACTTCACCCACGTCCTCGACCCGGATTTGCCGGTTGCCATCTCTGAAGAGAACGGTTTTGGCGATCTGGTCGATATTTTCAAATTCATTGAGGGCGCGGATCATGTATTCGGATCGCCCCTCTTTGATCAACCCGCCGGGCATATTGATGTTCTCCTGATTCAGTTTCTGAATGACACTCTGGATGGATATATTCGTGCGTTCCAATTTGTCTTTATCGAGTAGAACATGAAATTCCTCCTCCAGTCCGCCCCGCACTCTCACGGCTGCGACCCCTTCGATCCGCTCAAGATCGCGCTTGATCTGTAAGTCGCCAATGCGTCTCAATCGCCGCAGTCCCGCCTCACCAGAGAAGCGGCTTCCATCCCCTGAAAGACTCAGCTCCATAATCGGATCCAATGACGGATCAAAATGTAGAATGATGGGGGACTCGGCGTCGCGCGGGAGGAAGACCCGATCCATTTTCTCCAGGACTTCCTGAGTGGCTTTATCCATATCCGTGCCCCAGACGAACTCGAGAATGACATCGCTGATACCCGATCGGCTTACGGACTTGATGCGACTGAGTCCAGGCACCACACCCAGGGCTTCCTCCAGAGGTCGGCTGATTTCATTTTCCACTTCCTGTGGGGCCGTCCCAGGGAATTCGGTGCGGACAGTCAATGTCGGGTAGGTCAGTTCCGGCATCAACTCCACAGGCAACTGCCCCAATGAGAAAAATCCAAAAACGACCAGGGCCAGGAAAACCACAAGGTTTGCCACTGGCCGGTCTGTCAGCCAATGTCTTTGTGGGATTTGTGGCTCATGGGTGACCGGATTCTTCATACCGATGGGCTTTCTTTTGATTTCTTGGCTGGGGGGCCCTTCTTATTTTCGGGTGGAGTGGATGGGTCTTCCGGATCGGATTCCGGGTCCTGAGGGAGCCGCACACGGCTATCGGCCCGCAGGCCGGTTTTTCCAGTGATGATAATCTGGTCGCCGGGTTGGATTCCATCGACGGGTTCCACGGAGGTGATGTCCTCCATAGCCGGTTGGATCAGGACGCGCTCAACTGTCCGGTTGGGAAATGCCTGTCCAGGCACCAACCGGAAAACAAACATCTGGTCGGCATCATATATGAGGGAATCCTTGGGAATCAGAACCGCCTGGTCGCGGGTGTCGGTCACAATCTCCACATTCACATACATCCCGGGACGCAATTCCTTAATCTCACGCAGTCCCACCAATACCTCCACTGTGCCACTGCGGGCATCGATGGTGGGGGAAATGCGTTCGATATACCCGTCATAGGCATGATTGCCAAGCGCCGGTGAAAATACCCGGGCAGCTTGATTGACATGCAGTCGGCTCAATTCAGACTCGGGGAGAAAGACCGGGGCTTTGATGGAATGGAAGTCCACAAGGTCAAATAGGTGCTGCCCGCTGGTAATGTTGTCTCCAAGATTTATCATCCGGGTGGTGACGGTCCCGTCAATCGGCGCATGAATCCGGGTGAAATCCAACTCGCGCTGTGCTTCGGCAAGCAGAAGCTTTTGCTGGCGGTAATCCAGCTCCGCATTTTTGAATTCCTGGTCACTGATGATATTGTCGCCGAATAATTTCTGCTGACGTTCAAATTCAAATCGTGCGCGTTCCTCATTGACCTTGGCTTTTTCCAATTGTGTTGTCTGGATGTCGTCCTCCAGTCGGGCCATGAGGTCCCCTTTTCTGACCAGGACTCCCTCTTCAACCAGAAGTTCCGCCACGAAGTTCGCTGTTCGGGAATAGACCTTGACTGAAATCTCCGCAGTGAGGTCCGTCGACGCCTTCACCACGCGTTCCATCGGCCCCCGGGTGACTGCATGGACCGCCACAGAAACCAGAGGCGGCTTTCCTGGCTTCTGGCTCAATTCCCCTTTTTTTCCACTTCCACCAGGCAGCATCTTGTCACACCCCACACCCATGGTGATGAGGATTAATAATATCCAGTCCCACTTCACCAGCGAGGGACCGGAAACCGGGTTGCTGACAGTTCGGGGCAAAAATCCACTGTATTGCTTTTGTGCTTTCATCCTGAAAGGAGCACGCTCCGGACTTCGGGACACACGTCGCCCCAAGTTGTTTTCGTCATTTGAATTAATTTCTGAAAATATCCCAATCCTATTCATCATGCTCTTCCAGTCCCAATTTGAAAATTCATTTTTTTGAAATCTGGCGTTAAAGGACGGATTGAGTTCCGAACACTGGTTTTCAAGAATCCCCTCACGCACAACGATTCCCTCAGCACGCAATAAGTCCAATCCACGCCCCAGGTGCACTGGATTCGGGTCGCGGGTGCCAACAACCACTTCAGTTATGCCCGATTTCAATATGGCATCGGTGCAGGGAGGGGTTCTGCCGAATGTGCAGCATGGCTCCAGAGTCACGTACAGAGTCGCCCCGCTTATGCTTTCGACCCGGGACAAAGCATCCCGAATGGCCTCCGGTTCGGCATGCGGACACCCCGCCATGCGATGGTGGCCCCGGCCAAGGCAAACGCCATCGCGGACAATGACGGCTCCCACGATGGGATTGGGGTCTGTCTGACCCTTCGCCCGCTGGGCTTCCCTGATGGCTTCGGCCATCCATTTTCATCATCCCCTGGCATAGTGAAAGGAACTGGATCAATTCCCGACCCACCCCATGGATGGCAACGCAGAAACCGGCACATGGTCAGCCATAGTGCCCTCCACCATATGTGCCTCTGAAGGGCCTCCAGAGCATAGGCCGAACAGGTTGGGTGAAAACGGCAGGTGCCATACCCCCTCAGAAACAGGTTTTTCACTGGAGACACCACCTTCCTGTAGACCCGCACAAACATGATCAGGAGCGAGTTCATGAGGAGTGTATTCCAGATCAGCCGATCATCCAGCCCGGCCAGCTCGCCGGATGGGACAGATCAAAGCTGGACAGTCAGCTTTCGTTGCGAACGTTCCCCGTGCAATCTTTCCATGAAGGAATCGAAATAGAAGGCTCCTTCCTCGCCATTGAGACGAGACCGGACCGTCACGGTTCCCGATTCCACCTCTTTATTCCCAATGATCAGAAGATAGGGAACCCTATCCATTCTTCCACGCCGGATCTTTCCTCCGATATTGTCTTTATGGTGGTCGGATGTGCTGCGGAATCCTGCCTGCCGCAAGGATTGATTGATATGATTGGCGTATTCGGATTGCTCATCGGTGATGGCAAGAACACGCACCTGCTCAGGGGCAAGCCACATGGGAAAATCTCCAGCAAAATGCTCAATTAAAAACCCGATGAATCTTTCATGCGTCCCCAATGGAGCCCGGTGAATACACAGCGGCGTCTCACGCGTATTCTCGCGCGTGGTATACACCAATCCGAATCGCGCTGGCACCGCAAAATCCACCTGGTTGGTCGCCAGGGTGAATTCCCGACCAATGGCACTCCATACCTGGACATCTATCTTCGGCCCATAAAAGGCGGCCTCGTTGGGCACCTCGACAAAATTGATCCCCGATTCAACCAGGACCCTGCGCACCATTTCCTCGGTCTTTTTCCACAATACCGGTTCATCCACGAACTTCTGTCCTAACTTCTCCGGGTCATGGGTAGAGAGCCGCATCAGGTATTTTTTGATTCCAAAAATTTCAAAGTATTTGAGGTACATTTCATTCACGGCACGGAATTCCTGTCCGAACTGGTCTTCGGTGCAGTAGATGTGGGCATCATTCATCTGCATGGACCGCACGCGCATCAGTCCCATGAGCTCGCCTGATTTTTCATAGCGATAGCAGGCGCCATATTCAGCCAGCCGCAACGGCAGATCACGGTAACTCCTGGGTTCAGCATCAAAAATCTTGTGATGATGCGGGCAGTTCATCGCCTTCAGGTAGTATTTGACCTTCTCCCCTCCTTCATCCTCTTCAAATTCCATGGGTGGGTACATGGATTCCTTGTAATACGGCAGGTGACCGCTGGTGAGATAGAGCGACTCCTTCGCCAGATGCGGTGTGCGGACCCTCTGATAGCCCGCTGCAAATTCAGTCTCCTTGGCCAATCTCTCCAGCTCCTCCACCATCGCCGTCCCTTTAGGCAGCCACAGCGGGAGTCCAGGACCAACCTGATCGGTGTCAAAGGTGAATAATCCCATTTCTTTGCCAATCTTGCGATGGTCCCGCTTCCGGGCTTCCTCCATCATGGTCAAATACTCCTGGAGTTCCGTCTTCGAGGGAAAGGCGGTGCCGTATATCCGTTGCAATTGGGCATTCTTCTCATCCCCTCTGTGGTAGGCACCCGCAATGCTCAAAAGTTTGAATGCTTTAACCTGCTTGGTGTAACGCAGGTGTGTGCCAGCGCATAAATCAATGAATTCCCCATTCTGGTAGAAACTGATGGGTTCACCTGCCGGGATATCCCCCACCCGGCTCACCTTATACGGCTGATTTCGATCCGTGAAATAAGCTATCGCCTCCTCACGCGTCACTTCGCTGCGGACAAATGCCTGATTCTCCCGAATGATGTTGTTCATTTCAGCTTCAATCTTTTCCAGATCCTCCGGTGTGAATCTGGTTGAGCTATCGAAATCGTAATAGAATCCGGTATCTGTGGGCGGGCCGATGTCCAGTCGGGTATCCGGCCAGAGCCTGAGCACGGCTGCGGCCAGAATATGCGCCGTCGAGTGCCGAAGCTCTTCAAGAGGTGACATTTGCTTTCGTTCCATACTTTACGCCGCCAGTTGTATGATAATCCTTCCCAACAATCAACCCACCATCCCATTTCCTAACCGCACATCCCACCTCCAACCCCAGCTTCCCGCCCACTGAATTCCTCCATGCGTGGAGTGGGAGCGGAGGAACAATGTCAAGGGCATGGGACCGATTCAATGCTGCGGGCCCAGCGGACACCTGGATTCCTTGCTCGAAAGTGGCGGGACACCGGCGTGGAAAAGCTGCACATGGGACGGGTGGTTTCGGATAGATCACAGGATTCACTAAAACACGAAAAATGGCCTCAATCTTGAGGCCAGATGCACAATGTTGAGAACTGTTCAGTTCCCTTTCTTGAGGAAATTGCTGCGGGTTATCCGGTTTGGAAGGACCTGGATATCAGAAAGATACCCAAGGCAAAAAACCCCACGGATATCACGAAGAAGACCCATATTCCCCGGTTTTTTGGTTGTTCCAGGCTTTGCGTGCCGAATCCCATTGTGTCCGTATGGCGTACAGACAGAATTTCTTTTTGTTCGGCGCTCTGGATTAGCCTTTGTACTTGACTCATAGATTTAAAAGTCTCCTTAGGAC
>JAJOIW010000047.1 GCA_021209225.1 Verrucomicrobiota bacterium | reverse complement strand
GCGATGACAGCAGCGATGACAGCAGCGACGACGATGACGGCAGCGACGACTGAACAGGAGTTTTACCTGGGGAGAATTTGAAGAATAGGTTCTGAGGATTTTCCAGTCAGGATATGTTAAAATAAATATTGGTTAGTCACATAATTCAGGTTAGATCAGAAGATAGTTAAAAATAAATCCGGGGCCAGTCCCCGGATTTTTTTTACTTTCAATCCAGGAGCAGAAATTCTCCGTGTTCTCTGTGCCTAGGTGAGAGGAAAATAGGCCTTCTTATATTTTCTCACCAAGACACCAAGGCACTAAGCGTTTTTATTATATCGGGATCGGGACCGGGATCGGGATCGGGATTGATTCCGTTTCTTTTGCTTCCCCTCGGCAGGCGAGACCGTTCCAGGTCAAAGTATTCAGAATCTGGCGTGGTCGCGTGGTGACGGTTCGATACCGATACCGATACCGATACCGATACCGATACCGATTTCGATAGCGATTGGGAATGTGCTAGGGATGGAGAATGGGGCTATTTCCTGGGTGGGATGTGTGGGATCAGAGGGAGGCGGAAGGGGAATTCTTTCTGAGGATGGTGGAAATGGAGAGGAGCAGTTGATCCATGGTGAAAGGTTTCTGAAGGATTATTTTTTCAGCATCGGATAAGGTGTCTTCAAAACCTGGCGAATTGGAGTCGTGGAGAAGGACGAGAGGGATGGCTGCGAGTGGTCCGGTGTGGAAAAGTTCTTTATCCAAGTTGGTGAATCCGGGGAGGGAGGAGTTGAGAATGGCGAGGTCCGGACGCTTGCCGGGAGAGGAAAGGAGACTCAGGGCCTCTGCACCAGTTCCAGCAGTGGCGACAACGAAACCATGTTCTGACAGATATCCATGAATCAATTCGCGGAATGCAAGTTCCTCATCCACGACGAGCACATATCTGCTGGCAGGGTCCAAAGTGAGTGAAGATGGAGCGGGTGATACAGGTTCATTGGAAGCAGGCGTGGCTGGAAAATATATTTCGAATGTTGTTCCATTGCCTGGTTCAGTGTGGAGTTGGATGGCACCGTTGTGGTATTTGACAATATTGGCAACAGATGCCAGGCCGAGACCGGTTCCCTTGCCCACGGGTTTGGTGGTGAAGAAAGGCTCGAATACTTTTTTGGCTACAGATTCATCCATTCCACTGCCGGAATCGGAAACCATGATAAGGACATGACGTCCTGAATGGAGTCCGGGCGGAATTGGCTCCCCGTTTTGAGAAAATTCAGCATTGTCTGCGGCAATGAGGAGTTCTCCACCATCCGGCATGGCATCCCGGGAGTTGATGGAAAGATTGAGAAGCACCTGATGGACCTGGGTGGAATCTGCCATGATGGTCCACAGGTCATCGGGTATAATCATCCTGATTTTTATGGATTCCGGGAATGTGCTGACCAGGAATTGTTCCAGCTCGACCAGGATTTTCCTTGGATCGACTGAGGTTTTTTCTGCCAGGCGTCCTTTTGAGAAAGCCAATACCTGATGGATCATCTGAGCGCCGCGGCGGGTACTGGATTCAATCGCGTCAAGCAGCTTCAAGTCGTGGGGCTGTGGTGACTGTCGCTTGAGCAATTGCACCCCCATGAGGATAGGGGAAAGTATATTATTCAGATCGTGAGCCACCCCACCGGCAATGGCTCCGATCGTATCCATACGTTGAGCTCTGTAGAGTTGTTCCTCCATGATTTTTTTCTGTGTGATATCTGTATTGATCATGAGGATGTGGGTGGTTCCAATTGCCGGTGGGTTGAATATGGTCCAGCGGCTATCGATGGAAATCCGATTTCCATCAGCCCGAAACTGAAGAATTTCACCGACCCATTCGCCCCTGGATTGGGCTTGTTTCACAATGTCGTTGAAGTGCTCCGGATAGACTAAAGTTTTGAGGAAGGAAAAGCATTGATCCGGTTTGGAGTCTTCAGACTTCCAGTTGTATAGATCGCCAGCACATCGGTTGAAATAGGTGACATAGCCTTCGAGTGTGCAAACCAGGATGGCATCCCGCGCCTGATCAAGCAGTGAGGCCTGCTCCCTGATGCGCTGATCTGCTATTCTCTGCGAGGCAAGAAACCGTCGACGCTCAATATACCACTCCAGCGATCGGTTGGTCATGGATGCCACAAGGCCACCAGGAATCTGCACAGCCCCCACCACACCCCACGCCGTCCACCACTGGAATCCATGGAAAACCACCACAGATATCCCCATCAGGACACCCAGCATCCACAGCGAAACCAGCACCGCTGACCACGGCCGAAGCAGGCAAAGAACACTCACTATGAAAAATGAGGACACAAAAAATAGAATGACTTCCGTATTTTTTGCCGGCCGCGTCAGCCAGTCCCTGCGGATTATATTCAGCAGTTGAGTCGCATGTATCTCAACACCTGCATGAAATAGTTCCACCGCATTGCCCTGATTGAAAAATGGACTGCGGAACTCGTCCTGAATCATGCCAAAACCAGAAGTTGTCGGCCTGGCTCCAACGAGCACAATCTTGTCTTGAAAGAATTCGTGATAGGCCTCGGGATTTTCCAGAAAGTCACCCATGCTCAAGTGGGGAAGAGTATAGGGCGGCCCATAGAAGTAATTCCACAAAGGTCCATCGGGAACACTGGTTTGAAGCTCGGATTGAGCGACAATCCCGGACAAAGAGGGGATATTGAACTCCCGAAAGAATGGAAGGTTCCGGCGGATCACGAGGTCATGGTCAATGGGTAGTGAGGCCAACCCCCAGCCTTGGGCAGAATCAAGAAATGGAGCGTATGGTTGCTCGATTTGTGAGGTATGGATCCGGGTGATCCGGGTGACATCCTGACTGGATTGAGAGATTTCACCGGCCAGGTAGACATTTCCAACTTCTTGAATTGCACTGGCGAATTCCGCGTCAGAATCGGCCTCTGACTCCCCGGAGAAGACAATATCAAAAGCCACAGCCCGAACTCCCGCCTGGTTCAGAAGACGCAGCAGGTGTGCATAATGATGTCTGGGAAAGCGTTCCAGTGGCTCCAAGCCCAGGAGGTTATATGTCCTGAAATCGAGATAAACTATGACAACTTCAGAATCCTCCAATGCACCCAGTGAAACAATATAGGGGAGGTCATAGCTGCCACGCACCAACTTCTGCCCGACCGCATTATCCTCATTGAGCAGCTGACAGGAAATAAACCACAGCCCAAGAATGAATATGAGCGGTATTGCCACCAATTCATACCGTAATCGAGACATGCCGAGGATGGTGAGAGTATCGATGAATTCCCGCAAAGGCAAGGCCACCTGTGAGGGAAGAATGCATCCGTTGATTTACTGCCACCGAACGGAGGGCGGCACATGGATGAGGCCCCATGTCAGAATGAGACAACAGCCTGAATGTAAACGGTCCTCTGAGGCGCCAGCTGGCGTGGAGAGTTGAGGGGATTGAACTGCGGGGTTTGATCTGAAAGGTTCTGAATGCCAACCATAACCTCGAGCCGCCGCTTGGGAAAACGATAACCAAGAAGAAAATCGTGGCGCCAGGTTGATTCATCGGGAAATGGTTCATCATTCCATTGCCGGTCCACGCGGGAAGCCCAGCGCCCAAACCACCCACCCGGGTGGTTAAAATGCAATGAGATCTCCCCCTGAAACAAAAGGGAATTGTCTGTATATTCGATGGACTCGAGATTGGCCAGGGTCCTTGGCAATGCTGGAAACCGGGTACGAAGACGCGAGTCAGCCAGGGAGTAATTCATCCCAAAAGTCCAATAGGAACCAAGGATATGATTGAAGTAGGCTGAGACCCGATTTTCGGAAAATTCAAGATATTGATCCAGAGTCAGGTGGGTATCGGGGATGGCAAGCCAGTGGAATTCGTTATAGCTCCAACACCACGTCGGGCATCAGAAGATGAGACAACCAGTTCGATTCCGGAAAAGAATTTTCCCGAGGCGGAGCGGAAATCCAGACCGCTGCCATAGGACTGAATCTCATCAGCGGGAACGAGACCAACCACAGACTGGGGAACAAGATTCCTGTATGCCTGATTAAATCCAGCCAGCTGATTCGGTTGAAGCGAAAAGCTGTTATCAAAGTACAGACCACTTGAATATTTTGTATAGAATCCTCTCAGCCCGATGTTTTCAGTAAGGTCGATATGGATACCGAGTTTGGGCACCACAAGCTGGGTGGATTGCTGAATCGGGGAAAGTGGCAGAATATCGGAGTTATAGGGATAAGAAATATCATCATAACTGATTCCGGATGTGAGAGTGAGATGAGTCAGAGGTTCCCAGAATGTATACATATAAGTATTGAATCTGGAGAAATCCAGGGAGGACATTTCCGAATAGAGCGGACCGGTGAGTGGCCTGGAGATTTGTCCCTTGGCCTCAATATCCCCGCTCTGGTAACGGATGCCAGCTATGGCAGTGAAATCCGGCACCGTCCAGATATGCTGCAGCTCAGCGGATGAAAGAGAAAATCCGTTCCGAAGATGACCGAAGGCCAGAGGTACAGTGGAGACGCCTGTCAACTGACCACCTGCTTGAGACAGGAAAAGGGGATTCAGGGAGTCGGTGGAGGAATGGAACTTATCCTCAATTCTGCCCCCTATGAGGAGTGTGGTATGGCTGGGATTCCACCGACGGACATATCCGGCCAACAACAATGGGAATTGCCTTTCAGAATATTGGAAGGTCGGGTCCACCAGCCTGGGATCGGCGCGATTGACAGGATCCCCCCCATGGCGCCTGTCATGGCCCAACTCGAAATAAAATGAATCCGTTGGGGATGCAAAATATTTTGTTCGAAAGGTCAGAGCCTGGCGGTCTATCGCGGTATTGGGGAAAAATCCCTCAAGTGACTGCCAGTTGTAATCAATGGCGTAACTGAGCTTCTGTCCGGATCCATAGGCTGAAGCTGAAATATCCCAATCTCCATTATCCCGCCAGGTTGAAGATACCAGAGCATTCCGGGGTGATGAGGAAAGCAGGTTGATCGATCTTTGCTCAATGATCGCCTGCGAAAGATTCAGGCCGGCACCCGGAGCCAGCAGATTGGCAATCATCCATTCCGACTGCCTCATCGATTCAAAATTCAGATCGAAAGCATATGGATCCTCCAGAGCACGGTACGACTGGGCAGCGAAAAGATGAGAAGCATAATCAGTATAGGATTGTTGAATAGACCGACTGGCCCTTCGGAAGCCCGGAATGGGCAGACCGGCCAGTTGGTATACGGATGCCAGATCGGCAGATCTAATGGACTCATCCAGATCCAACTGCAGCCGCGACCTGAAAATTGCCCGGTTATTATTGAGATCCATGGCTTTTTCCAGTTCAGAAATGGACTGAATGATATGGTTGTTTTTCATGTGCCATATGGATGCATAATGGTGGGGTGTGGGATCGTTGGGATCGAGATGGGATGCTCTCGCGAATTCCTTTTCAGCCAGTGAGTCCTCCCCATTTTCTGCAAAAGCTTTCGCCAGATAACTTCTGAAAACCGATCGTTGTGGTTCCAGAGCTACAGCGACCTGAAGCAGCTTCTGACCCAATTCCTCCCTTCCGGTATGAAAGGCACAAAGGGATTTTCCCAGCCATGGAAGCCCCATGGAATGATGGAGTGCGATGGCTTGATCGAATGAGGATTCCGCTCCGGAAAATTCTCTGCCAGCCAGCAGAAAAAAACCGTTGATGGTATGAAGATGCGGATGATCCGGAGCGTGTATAAATGCTTTTTTGAGAGCGGATTCACATTCTTTCCATCGATCCAGCATGAGAGACAGTTCGGCAATGCGGATCCAGGCAAATCCAAAGTCTGGCGCCAGAGAGACAGATTTCCGGGCTGCATCCAGTGCGTCTCGGAGAAGGAACTGACTTTGCAATGTATAGGACCTGGCCAGAGAACCACTGGCCGTGGTGACCGGCTTCATGGCAATGTCGGATGCGAAGTTCACAGCCATGAAAAGCTCTCTGATGGCCGTGATGAGAGGATTGGTGCTGGTCTCGTTGTGTGGCAGTTGAGCCATGGCCTGATCCGCCAGCCCGGCGGAGAGATATAACCCAGCCAGCCAGGCTCGTGCATCATCCGATTCAGGCTGGAATGCCCCTGGCAATTGCCCAACAGCTGCCCTGATGTTGCCCGAGGTTGCCAAATGGATTGAAGCAGCCAGAAGTGCTTGCTCATCGGGCGTCAAATCCAATTCCTCAGGGTAGATCACCTGGGGATAATAGAGGACCCACTGGATCACAGACTCAGCACGGTCCATGGCCTCCAGTCTGTAGCCACCCTCCTGGTTGAGAGACAGGATCTGGCCAGGAGTCATGGTGATTGTATGAGTCAGAAAACTCAGCTCAATCGCACCATCACCAGAGCGATGGAATCGACAAAGTGGACATTATCCGCGGAAAGAACAAACTCGGTGCCCCGGATAGCTCCAGTGGCAAGTGGCGTGCTGAAATCGATTGATCCCGGCTTTTCTCTGTTGAAGAAGTAGAGCCGTCCCCGGAGAAGTTTAAAGGCACCGGATTTTTCCGGCTTGGGATCAGCAATCTCCATCCAGGTACTTGGTGCCAGTCTGAGAATGCTTTTATTTGAGAATTGGATTCCGGCGCGGCCGTCGGCTCCGGTTCTGATGCGGGATGGTATGGGGATTGGATGTTCCCGCAGTATTCTTTCCCATGAGCCCGTATCGGGATTCTGGATTTCAACTACCCCATGCGCTTCCAGGAGTTGACAATATCTTCCAGGATCAGCCGGACCACCCGGCTCATTTTTCACTGATTTCTCCGGTAACTGAGACGCGACCGGGGGGGGGTGAAATCAGAAGAAAAATGGGGATGGCCATCCGACTCAGAAATCGAAAAACTAAACTGGAATTGGGGAGTATCATGGCAATAGAACCCGGTAATATCGGACCGGGGATTCCATACTGATGGGAGTGGTGAGAGTGTTGCCATCCGACCGGCCCCTTGATATGGTTTCCCAGGTGTTGGATGTAAGTCCATATGCCATCTGCAATACGTAATCAACTCCAGCCGAGGCGGACCAGGATAGATGGACACGATCGGAATCAGACTCCAGCTTGATCTCAAGTGGGCCAACAGCCTGAACCTGAACATGTGGACTCACTAGGGATCCCAGGGGAGTGATGAGCTGGAACTGGTACTGGCCGGCATCCGCAATTCCTGCTGCAGGGATGATGAGAGAATGACTGGTTGCCCCCTCCAGTGGGTCGCCATTTTTCAACCATTGAAAACAACAGGATTCCTCCGGCACCTCGTCCAGAACCAGCATGAGTGGTTTGCCCGGAGCATATCGGACGATACCGGCTGATTGGACAACAGCCGGTTTTGGCCTGACCACAATCCGGGCTGCCTCGCTGATAAGTGAATTCCCACCATTCCATACCTGAACAGTATATATTCCAGCATCGGTCAAGCTTGATGTGGGTATAAGGAGTTCGGGGCTGGTCGCCCCGGTGAGAGGTTCATTATCTTTATGCCACTGAAACTTCATCTTGTCTGGACTGGTGACCTGAACGGCAAGTTTAAAGGAATCGCCCAGACCCACTAACAGGCTTTCTGGTTGTGCTAAAATCTTTGGCAACACATCGGGCACAGACGAGGTATCCAGGCTGTAATTGAGGTAGGCTATCCCGGTGGCTCCCTGGAATCCATCCACGACAATCGCCAGTTTCTGACCATTTTCAACATCGATGGTGACCTGACTGGCCGGTCCGGCCACGCTCGGAACGTGATCGCATGAGAGTGGAACCAGGTCACTGAATTGTGGATCCGGCACATTCCAGGTATAGACCGCGAGAATGGTGGGGAAATTGCTGCCTTGAGTATTCACCACAAGCCGGCCATCGGAAGGAGGTTCATACGCAAACCAGTAGGATGATCCACCCGGGACTCCACAGTGAACAGGCTCGCCAGGCTGGGATCGGGCATAAATTGTGTTGAAAATTTGTGACCCTGTGAATCCCCGGCTCACATTGGCTTTAGTCACATTCAGTTTCCGCGCACTGGAACCAGGACCTGGAGTGAAGCCTGCATTGGCAAGAAGGGGACTGCCCAGGGCATCGAGCCATTTGCTTCGGGCAAGCACGGAGACGGCCCCCTCTGAGTTAATCTGCACCTCCACTGAAGCGATAAAAAACCGGATGTCATCCACCCGCATCTGCAGCCGGTAAAATCCCACATTTTCCGCCTGGAAAGAAGGAATGGTCAGTGTCTGGGGTTCGTCCTCATCGTCCTCGTCATCGTCGTCCTCGATTTCATCGTCATTGAAAAACCATTTCAATTCAATGTCGTCGGTGAGGCCGTTGCCAAAATCGGGATCAAAATCAACGGAGAGAGTGAGTGGATCACCTATCCGAACCGATCGGTCATCGGGAAAGCTGACAACAACCGGCGGGATAGTGGTGGTCGAAATAAAGCTCCAGCTTAACTGGATTGTTCCAACCTCATCGTCATAACCGGCCACTGCAATCTCATAGGCCTGCCCCTGAAGAACACCGAACTGAATTTCCCCTCTCTCATCGTCATCATCATCAGCTTTGGCGGTTTCACGGAGACGATCCAGCGTGGGTGCCCCATCGGCCGGGCGCACAAAATACGCGGCAAGCACCGTATCAAAGTCACTGCCATCAGTTGAAAAGGTCACAATCCCATCAGCTGAGGCCACCCAGGTCATCCACATGGAATGTCCGCTGCGTTTATTGGCGTGTCGGGGCTCCCTATTTTCAATAGTGGCGCGGGAGTTGTCTGCGGTCAGTGTTCCGGTGGGATCCGATGTGGATTCCCGATCCGCAAAATTGTCCTGAAGGTCAATGGAAAGCGAAACCGGGATGAAAGTCGAGGAGACGAACATCAACGTAAGCCAGGCGGCTGACAGGATTCTGTTATGTATACTCACCATGCTCCAAAAACATTACCACGGGTCCGTTACGGATATTCACTAAATCCAGAACTCAGAAATCTTGAGCCAGCAGTGTGCCAGATTTTCAATATGACTCAAATCCTGCGTATTTCGGGCCATAGGTGCTGACCCAATCGAAGAATGGAGCACCATACCCTGTTCCGATCGGGGAACACTGCTCCGCATGCGGAACAAGGCGGGAAAAGATCCTGAAGTGCCTAACGACCTCCCGACTGCCTGGCCAATTCATGAAGCTCCGGCCATTTGCTCAGCCTTCGCAGCAGAGACTGCGGACTCAAACCGACAATGGCAGCGGCACGTCGAATCCCACCGTTGGAATCCAGGATAGCCTGACGTATCAGTTCGTATTCCTGTGCCTCAATGGGCGTCAATTCCCGTCCGTGATCCACTATTGGTGCGGGTTGCGGGTCCGGGATCCGGGCTTTGGTGTCTGGAGTATTATGCCCACTTTTCGAGACCACCGGAGATTGAGGAGGATTTTCACGTGAGTCGGGAAAAAGCCGGCGATCAAACTGCAGGCGACCGGAAATTGGATCCATCATAAGGAGTGCCCTCTCAAGGATGTTTCGCAATTCCCGCACATTTCCCGGGAATGAGTAGTGCGTCAACAAGTCCAGGTCCGGTGCCTGAAGTATGGGTGTGGCGACCCCGTATGTTTCTGCCAAACCAGCCAGCAGATGCTGAGCCAGGCCGGGAATCTCATCGCGTCTTTCCCGAAGTGGAGGGAGGGCGATGGTCAGAACATCAATCCTGAACTTGAGATCTTCCCGGAAGCGGCCCGCACGCACTTCCTGATCCAGGTCTCGATTGGTGGCAGCAACAATACGGCCCCGAAAGACCTGCTCCACGGTCGAACCCAATGAACGGAAGACCCGGGATTCAAGAAATCTCAGCAGTTTCGCCTGCAGATCGAGAGGCATCTCGGTTATTTCATCCAGAAATAATGTCCCGCCATCAGCCGCAGCAATGAGACCATTCCGCTTCTTGTCAGCTCCCGTGAAGGCGCCCTTCTCCGATCCGAATAACTCCGATTCAAAAATGTCGGATGGCACAGCCGCACAATTGACACTGACCAGTTCCTTGTGCTGCGGATGCAGCTCACGGGTCATCCTGTGAAGTTCGCGCGCCGCCACATCCTTGCCCGATCCGGTTTCTCCCACCAGAAGAACCGTCGCATTGGGAAATCCAGCTGCCCTGGATATCTCCATATGCATCCTTCTCATGGCTGCCGATTTAAAAAACATCCCACCTTGGACCGGTGGGCCGGATTGGGATTCCAGCTTGCGGCGCACACGTGTCAGACATTCCGTCAGACTCTCCACATCGAGGGGCTTGATCAGGTAGTCAAACAGCCCATGCCGGGTGAGCTGAACCGCATTCCTCAGGTCCGGCTCGCCAGTGATCATGATGACAGGCACATCCGGCAGCTGGTTGGAAACCCGGGCATAAAGCTGCGCTCCCAACCCATCCGGAAGATGGTTGTCCAGTATCACTAAATCAAAGGACTGCTTTTCCAGTGTCTGCATGGCCGATGAGCAATCACAGCACCAATGCACCAACCAGCCTTCCACTTCGAGGAATGAAACCAACATGGTCCCAAAATCCTTTTCATCCTCCACAATCAGGCACCTGTAGCGGGAAACCCTGCTTTCCTGAATTCTATTGGCTGAAATTTGTGACATATTTCCGGATCTATAAGTATCTGAGCAGGGGTCAGTTTACCATCAAACAGCTGCCGGATAAAGGTCTTTACCTCTTTAAATGCCCTTGTGATGGGATGCATGAACCTGGTGGCATGCGGCGGAAACACATTCCGTCAGAATGGAAATGTGCCGCATGGCCATCGGACCTTTCACCCCCTGCCCGGCCGGTCATGAAATGAAACTGGTGCCCTGTCGAGTGCGGTGGTCATCACCACTTTGCGATAGCTTTCAAACATCCGAAAATCTTCCCCAGCTGCTGAAATCCTCAGGATTTGCTTACACACATGCCAATCGTCACGGGCCAGGTGAAGGTGCCTTTCTCCATTCTTCTGGCAAGCACCCAAAGGCTTTGTCCGCCGAGGAGGAGAAACCAGAGACATTAAAACCTATTCCAGTCCAGGCGACAACTATCCTGACAGGGAGGGGGAAACTCAGCGCCGTGCTTTTGCCAATGACCAAACGCGTTCTCGACAGCCGACTTTGACTTCGTGGAAGTCCACAGTGGCGTCTTCGGGGCAAGGGAGGAGTGGCCAGAATCACCACGCTTCTCCAAAGCAGCGGCACTGCCCATCGTAGCCCACAGAAGACTGAGCATGAGTGCAAGAACCCATCGTAGTCCATGCTCAGGGGAACCAAAATGAACCGACCGCCTGATGCTCATCAATTCGTGCGTTCAACGAGTTTAGACAGCAATGCGATCAAATCGAGAACCTCTTCACTACTCAACTCAACCGGATCGTTGTGCTTGGTGATAGCGCGGAGGTGAATCGCTGTTTCGTCGTGGAGCGACACTTGAATGTCTCCATTACTCAGTTCAAAATAATCATTCTCAGGAGGGCTCATTGGCGAGTTGGGATGTGTGGGTTTTGATCGCTGGGATCAACAATTTTGGTTTTACCATCAGGCTCGTATCCGTGATGGTGTGGAGCGGCAGCTTTCGGGTCATTGTATGGTAAGCCCGTCTTTTTGTCGATGTGCCCCGGATCGAGACGAAGGCGCTCTTTGCCAGTTACAGGATCCATCCACTTGTCAGGTTTAGAAGCATGTGGTGGCAAGCCTTTCTGAGAGGCCAAGGCTCTGATTTCGTCCGCAGATTTTCCAGCCAACTCAGGATGTGTCAGTGAAGGTGATGTCTTTGCGGCAGGATTGCAAGCACTTGGTCCTTTGCCTCCCACTCCAAAGATGTTTTTAGCCGACCTTCCGCCACCGCCTCGTACGAAACCTGTTACTGTATTGATTGAGTCGCCTACAGCGCCGGAAATCTCTCCGGCTATCAAAAGCGCATCACCTGAAACTATCGCGTCGGACAAGCTTTCCTGACGATCACTGATCATTTGAGGAATACCAGTGATGCCTTCGATTCGTTCATTGATAAGATTCGCTGTTCCATCCACAACAAATCCTACAGCGAATGCTCCAGCTATTTGTAGTCCATCTCCGACGTCACTCCAGAAACAAAGTCCATAAGCATCGATATAGATAATTGGTCCATTGCCAACGTATCCATAAAGGTTAATACCTCCTGCTTCCCCTATGGGATCCCGGTTCAGCCACCTTTGGAGGTCTGGATTGTAAAATCGATACCCAAAGGAACTGATTCCAGAATCCATGTAGTATTTGGAGGAATAACGGAATGGGTTGGTGTTCACCCAGGCAAAATGTCCTGACTGGCTGAGTGAAAATCCATATGGATCATATTGGTATGTCGCCAGATTGGCTCCTGCGCTGCTCACAATTTTCGTGATGGAACCTGCTCTATCCGAGTGATAGTAGCCATGGGAGGTTGAGCTGCTGTTGCTTCTGGAAAGGATACCACCAATCCCTCCAGCGCCTGAAAGTCCGCCACTGAGGTCTTTACCGCGTGTATAGGTGGCGATGATCGCATTGGACTGGTTGCGCTCCTGAATGATTTGTCGCCCGTCGTAAACCAGTCTTATATCCTCACCAAAATACCACGTGACACTATTGGGGCTGTATATTGTGTATATTCTCCTCAGGCGACTCAATCCATCATAAGAGAAATTCTCCTGCTGATAGTAAGCTCCATCAAAATAATTGGCCTGAATTAACCTGTTGGCCGCGTCGTACTCATAGGTGTTGGCCCCATCACTTAAAATGTTTCCATTATCATCGTAGGTGGCGGATCCGTTGTGAGTCTGGGTATAGTCATTGGTATTATTGACTGAGAACTGCTCTGTGACCCCGCCTCTTATGCGGTAATCCAGATTTCGCCCATCATCGTAGGCATAGGTATAGTTTGTTCCGTTGTATCCAGTTGCTGATTCCAGCTGACCTATTTCATCATAGCCCAATGTGGATGGAATGCTGCTGCCGGGAAGGGTATGGGAGGTTGCCCATCCAGCCTTGTTGTATACGTATTCGTGCTTGTTGAGTATTGTGCTGCCCTGCTTGAGCTCTGTCCTGGTTATCCGGTTGACTGGATCATATTCAAAATCAATTTTCAGGTCTGTTCCACTTCCTGTTGGATTGATGTTGAGATAATCGACTTTGCTGGAAATAGTGTCGTAGATGTAGTCGTAGACTCCAGAGGGAGAAGTGACTTTGGCCAGACGATGGGCAGGATCATACTGGTAGTCGACAACCCAATCTGAGGTCCCTGGCCGCTGGAGAGCCAGCCGGGTACGGAATCCATCGGTGTAGGTGCTGGTCACCCTGTCGCTGGCCCAGGGGCCATCCTCATAGGCCAATCGCCCACCATTGGTGTAGGACATGGCCGTTGATCCCATACCATCCACAAAGCTCGTCAAGCGATGGGCATTATCGTAGTAGTAATTGATATCCGGGGTGCCGGAAGGATAGTTGATATAAGTTAAATTATGAACCTTGTTGTAGGTGAAATAAGTTGTGCCCTTGGCCTTGGTGCATTCAAAAATTCCCCAGGCGCGGTTTTCGGCCAAGCCCAGCACTACGGCCATGGCGCAAAGCCAGGCGAGGATGCTGCTTTTCATTCTGGAGGCTATGACCATTCGAACCGTCAAGATAAGCAGCTGAATAAAAAAGACAAGCCTGCGAGCGATCGCGACAGCGACCGCGTGTTGCCTCATTGAAGAGGACGCCGAAGAAAAATTCTGAAACAAGAAAAAGAGGCCCGTTGCCTCACAAGTAGGACACCATGGCGGGAGCCATGGAAATGAGCGGGATAAGCGCAGCAATTATAGTCCGTCTGTTGAAAAAGCTATAGGTGCACCATGGGAGGAAGATACGTGCCCTCGGACCAGCTTCCGCGGTATAAAAAATCTGGTTGAGATCCGGGCAGAAAATTGGGAAACCCATGAGGCAGGGTGGACTGAGGTTGATACGGTGGCGCATTGCGGAGGAGATATGTCAGGGGACTTTGTCTGGACGTTGACGAGCGTGGAAATCAGCAGTGGCTGGACCGAGGTCAGGGGGGTATGGAACCGTGGGCAGAAGGCCTGTCTGG
>JAJOIW010000231.1 GCA_021209225.1 Verrucomicrobiota bacterium | reverse complement strand
CAGCTCTGCATTTTTTCCGATCGCGGGTCGGCGAGAATGGACCGGTTGCCCAGTGCCCGTGGACCAAACTCCATTCGCCCCTGGACCCAACCCACAATTTTCTGATGGGCGAGGGCATCGGCGGTTTCGAGGACTAACTGATTCCAATGCATTTCCTCGAATACAGCGCCACAGGCGACCAGTTCATCGCGGATTTCCGCTTCTGATTGTGCGGGGCCAAGCAATGCCCCACTCATGCCATCGCGATGATGGGCAAGATGCGGGCGTCCGCTCTGATGGAGGCCGGTGTCAATGGCCAGAGCCGCACCCAAAGCTCCTCCCGCGTCGCCTGAGGCCGGGTTGAATCCAGAGCTTTTTTAAATTTCCCAGGGCGGCGATACGGCTGTTGGCGACGCAATTTAATGCCACCCCACCAGCCAGACACAAATTCTCCATCCCGCTCTCCTTCAATAAACAGCCCGCCATCCGGAGCACGATCTCCTCCAACACCAATTGAATAGAGGCCGCTATATCCGCGTGAAACTTTTCTATGTGGGACGATGCATCGCGCACGGGGGCCCCGAACAGTGATTCAAATCTCTCCCCGGTCATCGCCTTTCCAACCGGAAAAGTGAAATACTCCATGTTGAGCCGATACGTGCCATCCCTCTTGATATCCACCAATTGATCGCGTATGCGATCCGCATATCGGGGCACTCCATACGGCGCCAATCCCATCAACTTATACTCCCCGGAATTCACCCGGAATCCACAGTAGTAGGTGAACGCGGAATAGAGCAATCCCAGGGAGTGGGGAAAATCTATCTTCCAGAACGGCTTTAATGTCGATCCACGGCCAACCCAGGTGGTGGTGGAGGCCCACTCGCCGACACCGTCCAGGCAAAGCACCGCCGATTCTTCCAGGGGAGATGGATAAAATGCCGAGGCGGCATGGGCGTAATGGTGCTCAGTAAACATCAATCGGGGCAAACCACCCCGACCACACCCGCTGAGTCGAATCAGGTGGTCCTGGATGACTTTTTTCTGAAATAACTTTTCACCCGCCCACACAGGCATGGCGCGGACATACTGCCCGACACCCGAGGGAACATTCGCCACAAATGTCTCCAGCAGCCGCTCAAACTTCAACAAGGGCTTGTCATAAAAAAACGACTCCGTCCACTTCCTCAAGCCGCCAACCCGCCAACTCCAGCACATGACGAATCGCATAATCCGGAAAGCCCGGATCATGTTTTTTGCGGGTGAATCTTTCCTCCTGAGCCGCCGCAATAACTTTGCCATCCTCCACAATGGCAGCCGCGCTATCGTGGTAAAAGGCGGATATTCCCAATATTTTACCCATACAAAAAGAATCCGGTCAGATCGTCAACAACGTGGCACCTTGCGATATGGCTCCAGCCGCCGCAAATACTCCTGAGCTTTTTCATAATTGGCGTCCCCCTCGGGAACAACCGCAAGCGAGGCGCAGGCGGCGTCTATCTGATTCATTTTTGCCAAGGCCACACCCAGATTGAAATGAGCTGACCAGAATTCAGGTTCCCTGGCAATCACCGAAAGAAAATGCGGTATGGCCTGGGCATACTCCTCCCTCTGGATCTGATTGAGTCCAATCTGATAATGTGCCGGGGTGGATTCCGGATCGATCGCCAGAGCCCGCAAAAGCAATTCCAGGGATTCATCAAACCGGTTCTGACTGCGATACTGACGGGCCCGGGATATGAGCAGCCCGGTATCGCGCATATCCTCATCCGCAATCGACTCGAGAATATCCTGAAACTTAGCTCGGTGATCGGGATTCGCCAGAGCGTGCGCCAGTTCCTTCTGGACCATGGGAGACCTTGGGAAATCCTTCAGCATCGAACGCAATCCCTCAACATATTTCCCGGCCTCACCCGATTCCTTCCAGGCAATCATGAGTGCGAGTTGAGCCGACTCATTGTTCGGGTCGATCTGTCGGGATTTCTGGAAACCCTGAATCGCCCGGGCACGATGGCCGTCACGCCAATCGATCCAGGCAATCTGGAGGTGGGCTTCCGCAAAGGAGGGACGCAATTTCAATGCCTGCCTGAAGGATGCCACCGCGTCGGCATGGCGATTCAACTTCTCCAATACAACCCCGCGTTGAAAATACAGCACAGGAGAATGCGGCACTTGATCCAGGGCAATTTCGATGGATTCCAGAGCATCGCTGTATCGGCCGGTCTCATCCAGGTAAATGGCGAATCGTTGGCGTATCATCCAGTCAGTGGAGCGCTGAGCCAAAGCGAACTGATAGAGCGAATCCGACCGGTTGATTTCATCCCGGGTTATCGAGGCAGCCAGTTGCAACAGGTGATCGCGATTCTCACGACTTCCCGGCCGCTCGTTGAGTGGGGGTTCGGATACCCGACTGGTCATGGTCGATGCCATAGACCGCATGTCAAAAGGTGTCAGTCCGAGCATATCCCGGCAATGCTCAAATCCGGGAATGCTTCCGGATGGGCCACTCCCCCCGAGGATTGTCTGAATTGGCTGGAGCAGTTTTTCAGCTGTGTGAACAGCCAGCCCATAATTCCCCAGGGGCGTCAGATGGACATGTTCAAAAAATGTCCTGGCTCCAGGGACAGCCTCCCCAGTCAATTCCAGCATCCGATGGAATGGATCACTCACCTCAACCCCGGAACCCAAACCGTCCAGAGAAAGCAATGACCGTCGCAAAGGTGTGGTGGCACGGAATGGAAGCAGATCCCAATCACAGGCACGCGTGAATGCCTCCAGGGCCAGATCAGAATGGCCCAGGCCAGATTCAGCCAGTCCCAGGAAATAGGCGGCATCCGCGGACTGGGGTGTCCGATCCAGTTGTTTTTCAGCGGAGATTCGCAGGGAGTCCCATTCCTGATTTTTCCATAGTTCGCTGGCCTTCTGGATCCATGATGGATCGCGGGCCACTGATGCCATCGGGCCGCAATCCAATAAATTCACCACGGCCGGCATCACCAGGACATGCGCCCCATGTCTGGTGCCAGTTCGAATCACATCCTCCATGTTGTCTCGAAAATGCCTAACCACCCCGGCACGGGCCGGGTCATCCAGCGACACTGCCGATTCAGAAAACATTTCCATGCCCCCCCCAGATTCGAGTGCCTTCCGGTCCAATGGATCGAAGCCGGGCAATCCATTCATCCAACAATTGGGCCAACCGGAAATGCCTCATCCATAATCCCAGTCGGATCCAGTTTGGTGAGCCATGGACCCCGCCATTGAATACAGTCGCAGGACCATAGGGCCCGACAAATTCATTATTGCCCACGTAGGCGACCCAGATGTCGGCTTCCAGCTTTGTCAACTCATGCGCCATATCCCGGATGAGATGTGAGTTGATGGCAGTCGTCGCCATATTGACGATCTCGATTTCCTGGCCGGGAAAAAGTTCCCGGAGCTGGACATCCAGAAACCGGCCAAACCCGTAGGCGGGCTCAGGGTCGCCGAGAGCGGCGGATTCCCCCAACAGGACGATCCGGAGTGTCCCCCCGGGCTTTTCCTTCAGAATGCGCTGAGGCAAGGGAGTTCTCGCCATCTCACGCCCCATATAGCGCCAGAAGAACTGGGGATTTTCCCGCCAATAGGATTTTCCATTTTCCTGAACCGACACCAGCAGCCGGGTATCGTAGCCCACCCCACATAGTCGACAGACGAGCTCAAAGACCACAAATGCGACAAGTGCCAGGCTGCTGAAGCCCACCACAGCCAGCAACCACGCCGGAAACCGGCGCCCAGTTCCGCCTGATTCCGGACCAGGATCGCCCGATGCCTTTTGTTCTTCGCTCATGAGTTTTACCCGGCTGATCTCACATCTTCTTTTGTCACCGGGACTATGATATAGTGGACCATTCCTATAAAAATGGAAAGCCTGATACAAATGACCTGCGACAAATGGAATCACAAAAATCCACTGCCGGAAATGTGGGGGCGAAAAAATCCAATGCCAGTCTGGAGCCGGCTGGTGGCGGCCATGCTCATCTGGCTGAGTGCGAGCCTGCACACCCACGCGCAACCGGTTATTTCTGAGATCATGGCTTCCAATCAATCCATCCTGCGGGATGATTTCGGGAATTTTTCCGATTGGATTGAACTTTTCAATCGCGATGATGCGACTGTCCCGATGATGAACTGGTCCCTGTCCGATGACCCGGAATCGCCGAGGAAGTGGGTCTTTCCTGACGTGGTCCTTCCGCCCGGTGGGTATTTACTCATCTGGGCATCTGATGCAGATCGTCGGGACCCTCATCTGCCACTGCACCTCAATTTCAAACTGAATGCTTCCGGCGAGTTTTTAGGGCTTTACGATCCGGAGGGCCGATTGGTTTCGGCATTGGCACCGGAATTTCCTCCCATCCTGCCGGACCAGAGTTTTGGTATCCCGATGTCTGCCGATCAGCAGACTCCCGTATCCCACACGTCCCGCGGCCACTTTCTTAAACCTCCGGATGCCTCCGTGGATGGAAGTTGGATGAACCTCGACTTTCAAATCGATTCATCCTGGCGATCCTCATCCGCATCCATCGGGTACGACACCACCGGCACGGTTCTGGAAAATACCTACATCACCACAATTCCCGCTAAAAGCACCTCAATTTATCTCAGAATCCCATTCCAGGCATCCAATCCGGAGAATTTCTCATCCCTCAGTCTTCAGGTTCAATTTGATGACGGGTTTGCCCTGTATTTGAATAATCAGAAAGTCCTGACCGTGAATGCGCCTGACCAGTTGGACTGGAATTCGCGATCCACCGCCAATATCTCAGGCAAAGCGGCCCTCGTCACCCATACTTTCGACCTCACCCCGCATATTGGCCTGATGCGTCAGGAGAATCTGCTCGCTGTGCATCTCCTCAATATCTCAGACCTCAATTCCGACATGCTCTGGACCGGAAAGCTCCTGGCGGAGAGTGCCGGCACCTTCCCGGACAATTCTCACTACGATTTCCTCATCACTCCATCACCCAATAAACCAAACAGCTCCGCTGCCACCCCGATCCTCGCGCCACCAACTCTCTCCCATTCAGGAGGCATTCTCGCTGAACCACTGACTCTCGAAATTTCTCACCCCGATCCTCAGGCAGAAATACGCTACACGACCGACGGCTCCAAGCCCACATCGCGATCCAGGCTTTACTCACAACCACTCAATATCCGGTCCAATCAACACCTGCTCGCCTCAGCTTTCAGATCGGATTATCTGCCCAGCCAACCCGTCATGGCTCATTTTCATTTTCGTCACTTCTCACTTCTCAACTGGAATTCCAATCTCCCGGTTCTGGTATTCCAGAAAAATTCAGACAAGCGGATTGATGGATTCAGCCCACTTCCAGGGACACTCACCATCCTCTCACCAGTCCTCGAAATCACCACATGGAACACCCCGGACATCGTCACTTCCGCAACTCTCAAAGAAAGAGGTTCCAGCACAGCTGGCCGTCCCAAACAATCCTTCTCCCTCGAATTGGTCGATCTCGATGGCAATGACATCGACCTGGCACCCTTGGGGCTTCCCGCAGATTCTGACTGGGTGCTCTGGGGGCCGTATAATTTTGACCGCTCATTCATGCGCAATCCATTCATGTATGAATTGAGCCGCCGCATTGGTCAATATGCACCCCGCACCCGGTTTGTGGAACTTTTTGTCAGTGCTCCATCCGCCATATTGCAAGCCGACGATTACCTCGGACTCTATGTGCTGACAGAAAAAATCAAGCGCCACGACGAGCGGGTGGATTTGGATCGTCTCAAACCAGAGCACACCACCCTTCCGGACATATCGGGCGGATACCTCTTTAAAATCGACAGACTGGATCCCGGTGACTCGGGAATCCTGGCGGGCAATGAACTCATCGCCATGGTCGAACCAAAAGAATCCGACCTCACCAGACCTCAGAGACTCTGGATCACTGACTATCTCAATGATTTCAGTGATTCCCTCTCGTTTCCAGCATCGGGGGAATATCGCACTTTCATCGACGTCCAAAGCTTCGTGGATCATCACATTCTCAATGAGTTCTCGAAAAACCCGGATGGATTCCGCCTGTCCGCCTATCTGCATAAACCAAGGAATGGTCCCCTGCGGGCTGGACCAGTCTGGGACTTTGACCGAACCATGGGCAATGATGATGATTTCCGTGCATTTGACCCGGTCGGATGGTCAGACACCCGGAATTACGGGTGGTACGGATCCCTGCTTCGCAATGCGGATTTCACCCAACTCTGGATCGACAGCTTTCAGAATTACCAGAAGGAGGGAGGCCCAATGAGTGTCCGTGCCATGACTGAACTGATTGATTCGATGGCAAGGGAACTCAAGGCCGCTGCCCAACGCAACTTCCAGCGCTGGCCTGAAGTTCAACCTCCCCTGGGGACATACAATTCGGAAGTCAGCCAGCTCAAGTCATGGGTCACCCGACGGCATCAGTGGATTTCTTCGCTTTATGCTGAGGCTCCTGAGCTGGGCGGGCCACTCCTGAAGCCAATCCATTCGCCAACCCCCGTTTCCTTTGTATCCAACAAGGATCCCATTTACTTCCGGCTGGATGGATTGGACCCAAGAATGCCAGGGGGGGGAATTCGTCCGGGAACGCAATCGATATCCTCCCCCAACTCAACCGCTATCCGTCTGACCCAAAACACCCGCATCACGGCGCGGGCACGCAGGGGATCCACCTGGAGCAGCCAGCTCAACACCATGGTCGTTTATGGCCCTCCCCCACAGCTGGAAATCACGGAACTGCACTACCATCCCGCTCCATCGGATCAGTTCCCGGAAGCCCATCTGGAATTTATCGAACTGGAGAATGTGTCCTCCTCCCCGGTGAATCTCGACGGAATTCAGATTTCTGGCGGCATCGAATTCACCGCTCCCGCCTATCTCATGATGCCGGGCGATCTGGTTGTCATTGCCTTACACCCGGAAAATCTGGCCAAGGCATTCCACATCCATCGCGACAATATACTTGGCCCATGGTCCGGAAGGCTTTCCAACAGCGGTGAAACTTTCACCATCTCAGACCCGGCAGGCCGGCCCATCACTGCCATGACATACTCCGACTCACTCCCATGGCCACCAGCAGCCGATGGGCATGGCCACTCGCTCACTCGCTCCCAGCCCTTGTCAGATCCCAACATCCCGTCCAGCTGGCGCGCCTCAATCGGCCCCCCATCCCCCAACTCAAAACCAGAAATTCTCACTCAGATTCTGATGGCAAAACTGGATCCGACCACAGAATCAATGATTTTCCAACTCAATCACCTGCCGGAGATCCATTTGCAGCTCTGGATATCCGAATCCATTGCTCACCCCAACTGGTCAGTTCTCCAGAATATTTCTCCCAATCAAATCTCAAACTCATTCCAGCTCAGTATCCCACTCTCGACCCTGACCCGGAACTCAATCAATTCTCAATTCTTTCTGCGACTCAGCCCACCTCAACCCTGAGATGGTGAGCCATGTGCGGCATTGCCTGAACCATGCATCAAAATCCTGAATCCACCTGGCCCCATCCGGGCAGCTTCAGGATCCGTGATATGGAGTGAATCAGGGTTACTGCCTCTCGTATTCGCCTTTGCCAACCTTTTTCAATACGGTGAACCCAGCCTTCTTGGCATCGACAATGGAGACCGGCTTCATGTAGTGGGGTGTGTTGAAGCTCGAGATAAGTTTTTTAACCGGCTTCTTGCAGGCGGGACACTTCTCAAGCGGCTTGGCAGTGACTGGACGCCTCAATGTGAAGCGCCCACCGCATACCTTGCAGTCTCCATCGCACAACTCATATTCATATAATGGCATCATGACCTGTGTATATTCTTTCCTGACAATCCAGACAAACTAAAAAACCTGCCCTGGGTTGGGTGTGATGCCTCACAATTGCGACACCAGGGGAGCTCATCGGTGGGTGGATTTACTGATTTTCCTCATGGATTGGCTTGGAGGAATGTGTTTTTGGCATCCAATGACGAGTCATCAGCCACCCGTTGAAAAAAATCAGTTGCAGAAAAAGAATCCCGATCCCGATCCAGTGCTCAATATGAAACAACTCCATCGCCACCTTCCCCTCAACCCGCCCCACAGGATTCTTCACAAAAATCATAACCGATCCCATCGAAGGGAAAATCCACATGAAATTCATGACCATGAAAAATATGGCCATCAGCGCATTGGTCCCAATCTCTTTTCCTGCCGGAGGCTGCCCCTCATCAATGTCGGACATCGCTCAAAAGTCGGACATTTCCAGAAAATTGTCAACCACGCCGATCCATGCTTAGATTCTGCCGCGCCTGCAAGCCATCATTTTTCCTCACTGTAAGTACTCCTGAAGAACTGTGAGGGCGTCACACCAATAATCTTCTTAAAACTTTTAGTGAAGTGACCATGATCGTGAAAACCGGTTTGTTCCGCGATTTGAGCCAAACTGATTTTCCGGCTTGAGATCAACATTTTCGCTTTGTTGATCCGACAATTCAGCAGGTATTGGTAGGGTGTGATTCCGGTTGAAAGCTTGAACATTTTTGAGAAATACGGAGCACTCAGGTTCATCCGGTTGGCAATAACCTCAACCGTCATTGGCTCACAGCATTGTTCATGTATGAACTGCATGGCCGATTTCAACATGCCAGCTGGCAAACCGTGGCTGGATTCCAACCGATCCCCGCGCTCGGAGGAATACTGATGCACAATATGGCTGGCCGCCGTGCTCATCAGGCACCGGACATACCCGGTCGCATTGGAATCCAATTGATCCCGGAGTTGATGCATCAACCCCTGCAATAATCGATCCTCGTGGATAAACCTTAAAATGAAACAGGGATCATACATCCCGCTGGTCTCAACTCCAGCCGATGAAATCAGATACGAATCAAACAATAACGCAGCCAGCTTGCCGCTTCCTTCAAACCCCATTTCCATAGGCTTCTCTTTGGGCAGCAGACATATCTGCCCGGGCGACAGTTTCGCGGTTCGGGGTTGACCCGTATCTGAGGCATCGTGGATACGAATCTCCATACTTCCTTCCATCGACATTAGCAGTACGACATTTCTGAACATCCCATGCCGGACATGCACCCCAATGGACTGGTACTCTTCAAACACCCCTCCCAACCAGGACTTCTCCACACTCGAGACGGTCGGCTCAGCACAACAAATCGGCACTTCGCGCTTCTCTCTAATCTCATATATTGAAATCGATCCACTCATATATCAGAAATCAGAATGTTCTAATAGACTCCAGTATGTCTCACTTTCCACATCGTTTACCCGCACCTTTTCCCCAATCAGTATTCATTATTAGATCAATGGTTTATCCATGCAATGTATTTCAATAATTCAACTTTAAGAATGAAACTAAAGAATCAATATCATTCCCGCTTTTCCAGTGGCATGGGATGTATGACTGTCCTGTGCCAGAGAATCGGAATGTATTGAAATTCAATGGTGATTCATCCGCATGAAGCCAGATATCTGAAGAATCAGGAATCAACACAGGATTTCCGCCAATATTCATTTCTTCCTGACGTGTTGCCTGCAGGTGGACGAGTCCCCAAAGGATAAGAAACCCGAGACACACGACTTGTATGACCACAGCCAGGCGGATCATTGCTTCAATGGTCAGATCACTATTCATTTCATGTCAGCGTTCTTTTGGGTTCTCCAATGATAATGATGAGATATTGAACTCCTCATGTTGCTTATCAGTATATATAATGACACAAATGAGTTCTTTGATATCCTGAGACCTCTTACCATCGGATCCGCGGATGGTTGAACCATCAAATCGCGCGATGGGAAGAGACAGATCCCATGAGGGGTTGACATCTGAAGACACTTTCATGTCCTGCCCGCTGGAGGATGATCTCATGATGGATGCGAATTGTCCCTGGCCATTGGTGCAGAGCAGAACGATTCTGACCCACGGAGGCATGGGACCATACCCACCCAGGTGGAGGACCGACTCGGAATCAATCACAATCGATCTCTCTGAAAGATGCCCGATGGGAATGACAACTGTATTCACCAGCTCGAGCTTGAAACGGCTTGCCCAATTAATTTTTCCGGCAACACCATTGATGACCGGATGGCCGGATGGACTCCGCTCAACCTTCAATACCTGAGACGCCAGCCAATCAAATTCAAGTTGAAATCTCATGGATCGTGCCATTTCCTTAGTCACGCAGGAGGTCAGGTTTTCAAAGGGTGTCACAACTGCTGATTCAGATGTGTAAAGATGCAGAACCTCCTCAGAGCTTCTTTTTGTCAGGGTGACACGACCATCCTCCACCTTCACGAGTCCATTGCCATTGCCAGTGCGCATCAGAAAACGGGCATGAGTGGTTTGAGCGTCAAACAGACAATTGTGAAATGATATGGAATGGGACGCCTCGCCTTCGAGGATGTCCGCAGTCAGGAAGCCGTGATACAGGATGACATGCCTTTCAGTCTGATCCTTGATGAACACCCCAAACGCCCCATTTCCCATAAACTCCAGTTTCGATCCCTCATTCAGTTTAAGCCGCATATATGAATCAAAGGACTGACTGAGATAGACCCCCGGTACCAGCGGCAATTTGTGTGAATCTATGGTATGAAGGCTGCCGTCCTCAGCCACCAGTTGAAACGATCCGGAAACGGATTCCATCGATCCAATCATGGGAAACCCCTCCAACTGAGCGTGGTCACCACGGTCAGAGTGAAAGGGAGAAAACTGATGGATGATCAGGCCCGCCAGAACAGCCAGCACCAGGGACCCCCATACCCAGCCCCGACGCAACAAATGCACAACCTGATTCATCCGGGAATCCCCGGATCGGGCGGACATCAATGATTCCGAGAGATTCGCATGGATCGATTCCAGGATTTTTGACTGATCCACGATATCAATAAATCGTTTTCTCGCTTGGGGTTTGGACCGGAGTTCCTGGTTGAGTTTGGATAAGCCGGATGAATCGAGATTGCCATCCAGATATTGGATGATGAGAGAATCCAGATTGCCCTCCTCCTGATTATTCATGAGATCCAGCTTCCTCCCTGGCATCCGAATGAGGCGGACACGGACAAACTCATTTTATTTTCGATGCACTTTTTCAGTTTCTGATGGATTCTGGATATGATTTTGTAAGTGGCATCCAGAGACATACCCGATCGCCGCGCGACCTCGTCGCAATTATATCCATAAAAATACCGCCACTTGAGAATCTGTGATGACTTGTCAGGCAAAGACTTCATGCACGATTCCAGCGCATCACGCTTCTGATCAAGTTCAGCTGCATTCCCGCGCATGAAATCCTTGTCCAGAATCGCAAGAACGTCGTCATCGAGAAGAATCATCTCCTTCTGCCGACGGCGAAGAATATCAATCGATGCGCGGCGAATTGTGATCACGGACCACGATACCAGGGATGATTCAGACTCAAAAACCGCGTCCCCTTTCAGTGCCTTCAGAATCAATTCCTGAAACATGTCCTCCGAAAGATGGTTGTCCCGCAATACCGACCAGGAAACACCAATCAATCGCAGCCGCCAATCCATCAGGACAGTCAGCACCTGTTTTTCATCAAAAGCCATTTTTCAATCCCAAATGATCTGAACTGACTTTTAAACGAATTCCGGGATGATTTCCTGACGCAATTTATGGATTAATTTGCGATTTCTTTGTGGGATTTGCGATTGGAACTCCATGGGAGCCGGTACCAATTCCAGAGGCGACTCCATATAGCCTTGAAATCCTCCGCCACCAGCAGCACACACGGAATTAAATACAGGGTCACAATAGTCGCAAATATAACTCCAAATCCAAGAGATACAGCCATGGGAATCAAAAACTGAGCCTGCACCGAATTGTCAAAAATAAGTGGCATCAGCCCAACAAAGGTCGTCATGGAAGTGAGCAGTATGGGTCTGAAACGCCGGCAGCCAGCCGAGTGGACGGCTTCATCCAATGAGACCCCCTCGCGCACCTGACGGTTGATGAAATCCACCATCACCAATGAATCATTCACCACCACTCCAGCCATCGCCAACATTCCAAACAGCGACAAATCCGAAGGCGTGATCCCGAGTATCATATGCCCAAGCAAGGCTCCAATGACCCCAAATGGCACAGCTAATAAAATATACAATGGCTGTAAGGCGGACTTGAATGGAATGGCAAGCAATGTATATAACGCGAATGCCAATCCGATGGCACCCACAATAAATCTTTTGCGCGATTCTTCAGCCTCAGCCACAAAGCCGGTGAACAGATAGGAAAGTTCTTTGTGATCGACTATCAATTCATCGATTCGTGGGCGGATGGCTTCCGCCACCTGCATCAGATTGACGGAATCATTCTCGGGAGTGGCATTGATGCGCACGACTTCCGCACCGTGATTGCGTTCAACAAACGTGGGGTTTCTCACATACGAAACGTCCGCGATGGTCGATATTGGCACCTCATCGCCATTGGTCGTGGCAATTTTCAGAGTGTCGAGAGTGTGCAGGGATTCACGCTGACGCTTCGGAAGACGGACCATGACACGCACTTCATCCCGATCCCGCACGATTCTCTGTGCCTCAGCGCCGAAGAAGGATTGCCGGACCTGAGTTGCCAGGGATTGTTGCGTGATACCCAATTCAGCGGCGCGCGGTTTCAAGGTGAACTCCAATTCATCCTGTCCCTCATTGATGCGGGCCCATGCTTCCTCAATTCCATCCAGTGCCCGCAGGGAATTGGCAATTTCCCGCGCAATCAGGTTTTTATGTTCGGAATTTGGGCCCCGCAATTCCAGTTCCAGCGGGTTGGAGTCCCGTTCCCGGTTGTCATTTTCCTGTTCGCTGAATATGCGGAATGAGGTTGCTTCGGGGATCGGGCCTATGAGTTCTTTCCATCGCTCGAGAATGACGCTGTTGCGTGGGCCTTCGACAGTCCGGAGGCTGGGGGGAATCAGCTCCAGTGAAACCACGCCATGGGATTTGTTGAATGGCCTTCTTGGGTGATGGGTGCCGATCATCCGCAGAACATTGACAACCAGTGGCTCCCCAGTGCCTTTGTCTTTAAATTCAGATTTCAATTGGTCCACCGTTGCCGAAATCCGGTCAATATAGGAACGGGTCACTTCAAATGAAGTATCATCCGGCAATTCCAGGACAGCCGTGATCTTCGGCTTATCCACCGCAGGCACAGAGACATAGCCGAGTCGACCACTTTGGAAATACCCCACCATCATCAGGGCCATGGCGAAAAATAAAGCCATCGAACTGAACCGGTTCGCCGTCGTCCAACGAAGCGATGGACGGTACACCTTATCCACAAAGGTCTCCAAACTAACTGACACCCTGTCCTGGAATCGACTGAACAGGCTGGTCCCGACCTCATTTAATCGCAAATGCTTCAGATGCGATGGCAAGATCAATTTCGATTCCAAGAGCGAAAATAGAAGCACCGGGGCAACCACGGGTGGAATCTGCTTGGCGAAAGTCCCCCATCGCCCTTCAAAAAACATGAGCGGCACAAAGGCCACAATTGTGGTCAGAACACCAAATGTCACAGGGGTCGCCACTTCCCTGGTTCCTTCAATGGCCGCATCCAGAGGGGACATTCCCTCCTTCATTTTAAGAAAAACATTCTCCCCAGTCACAATGGCATCGTCGACCACCACACCGACCACGATGATGAACCCGAAGAGACTCATGATATTCCCCGTCACACCCAGCCACGGCATCATGAAGACTCCCCCGGCAAAACTGATGGGAATCCCCAATACCACCCAGAAAGCCAGCTGAGGCCGCAGAAACATTCCCAGGATAACCAATACCAACACCATCCCCTGGAGCAAAGAGGAGGTCAAAGCATTGAGCCTCCCCCGAAGTGGCACCGATTCATCCTCAAATGTATACAGATTTATTCCCTGCGGATACCGGCCTTTGGAGGATTTAACATATTCATTGACGGTCTTTGCCACATCAATAGCGCTCTCATTTCCGGATCTCAGAACCTCAATAAACACCACCGGGGCCCATTGAACTCGAAGACATAGCGGTTCTCTTCAAACCCATCATGAATGGTGGCGATCTCGGACAGGCTCAATTCAGACCCATTGGCGGATCGCACGGGAATTTTCTGGAATTCCTCGACGGAGTAGGCTTGTCCACGTGTCCGGATCACCAATTCTCCGCTCTGGCTGCTGATGGAGCCAGCTTGGAAGATCAATAGAGAATTGCCGGATGGCATTCGCCACTGACTGGAATGTGAC
>JAJOIW010000242.1 GCA_021209225.1 Verrucomicrobiota bacterium | reverse complement strand
TTCCACCCATTCGCTGGCATCACTCCCGATATTCAAAGCATAAAAATCCCCGCTGGTGGATGGATAATCATATTCATGGGGTTTGCCCTTGTGACCACCGTAGATATAGATTGTCTCACCCAGCTGCACCGAGGCAAAACTGGTGACCGGAAACATCAATCTTGGCATTTCTCTCCCAGATGCTCTCACTTCATCCGATATCCCATCGACAGAAAACAGGACGAGCATCCCGGACAGTAAACGCCAACTCAGAGCCCTCTCAGACCTGACCTTCATTTTATTTTCAGTTTTTTTCATTCTATATAATCATTCACTGCGTTAAACGTACTGATTAAAAATTTCCGCCATTCATATATACTGCCATCAGCACCTGGACATGGCTTATGGCACGAGACAAATAAGGTTCTTTGTACCTCTGACAAAGATTTTATTCTGGGAGAATGCAACCCCGTAAATGGCCTGTTCCCGATCTCCATTGAATTCCGGCACTGGATTCCAGAGTGTGTGGGAAATTTCCCGCTGGGAATTGCGGGAGAATATATGTACTTCGGCGGCTTTTGTGAAAAACCAGATGGAGTCCTCGAAGGAAATCGGGGATGCCCAGACCGGTTGATCGAGTCGTTTTTCAAATTCCACTGATCCGGAATCCCGATTGAGGGCATAGACGATACCGGATTTGGAAACAAGCCAGACCTGGTGATTAAAAAATGCCGGGGAGGAGAAATCGGAGACGACGTCTTTGGATTTCCACAGGAGTTTTGGGGTCCCGTGGGCCAAATCAAGAAGCATGGTATTATTTTTCCGACTGCTGCCCAGGGCCACAAGTTGCCCGGAAACACAGGGTGAAGGGATGGTGTTGCCGCTGATTTTATCGTATTCCCAAAGCATTTTCCCGTTTTGTGGATCATACGAGGAGACCCGTCCGGAGGCACTGGTGAGAATCGATTCCTTCTGGTCATTCACAACTCTCACCGGACTCGACCACGCGGGTCCGGATTCCTTGGGGGTCATCCACTGGATTTCTCCGGAGGATTTATCGAAACTTGCGATGTAGGATTGCCCCGAGTGGTCCATAGAGACAACCACCCCATGACTGGACAACACTGGGGAGGCACCTTGTCCGTGGTTGGTGACAAAGCGACCATAGAGGTCCTGCAGATTGAGTTTCCACACCAACTGCCCCTGGTGGTCGATTTTGATCAGATCGCCACTTTCGAAAAGGGCATAGATGCCGGACTCATCCAGACATGGAGTCGGAGCCGCGATACTGACGGTGGAGGAGCGCTCCTCAGGATGTGTCGATGGGTGCTGAAAGTGCCATATTCTCTGCCCATCCGATATGGAGTAGGCTTCAACATGAAGCCATTCCTTCCGGTCTCCGGTGATGGATGTCGCCATCACATGTCCGGAGTGAATGACGGGAGAAGATTGCCCCTGACCCTGCAGTGAGGCGTTCCAGGCAACTTTCCTGTTCTCCTGACCATCCCGGAATGAAGTCAGGGGAATCACGCCATTGTGATACGCCCCCCGGAACCCGGACCAGGAGTCGTCGGTCTGCCCCCGGGCATTCGGAATGCCTGTCAGGAACATGCCACATAGGATCCATTCCACACACCCGCTACTCGGGCCTGATTTTGTCCTGTTGATCTGTTGATCGATCATGGATGAAGGAACTTCTTTAATACTTTCCTGGATGCGATGCGGCATGGTGGCTGGTGGTGGTGAATCAGGGTTTGGAATGGACCTGGTAAAATTTATGTGTTGCTGCAGTGCTGTCTGTCCACCGGACCTGGCCAGCTCCAATAGTCTCAACGACAGGATTCAGGACGTCCTTCCACGACTTCAGATCCTCAGACCATCGGAGCTGAAACCCGCCCTCCACGGCATTCATGATGGTGAGAACGATATTGTCTGAGTCCACCTGAATGGATTCAATATATGGCAACTCCGTGGATGTGGATTCCGCAAAGATGAGTTCCAGCCAGGGAGATTCGCCCTCGATGGATTCTTTTGTATAGAATTCCGGGAATGCCCGATTCCCCAAACCTCCTCCACTGAGACTGGTAATGCTCAGGCCTAATTTACCCTGAGCGAGTGCCTGGTTGAAATACCCGGCGACGGATGACCGGCTCAGGTCCACATCAAAGGTCATCCAGGAATCGAAGGGCATATTTTCACCGGATGCATAATTTTCTATCTGCCCAATGGCGAATGGATGGACAAATGATGGATTGAGAAAATCCAGAGCCAGACTGACATCCCTGAATTGACCTTCGGAATCGAATCCACCGGGAACGACATGACGCGGTTGGCCGGCTCCAGGGGCAAACGGTGAGGTTTCCGTCCAGGACTCAATGTCCAGATCGTGATTGAACTTGAGACCAAACAACTCCACTGGCCGGCCGGCATCCCCATCGGCGACGTATCGTGAATCCGTTTCCGGCAAATAGGTTTCCATGGCATCCAGCGTGGCATCATAGGGTACCGTGAACCCGGTAGTCGTCATGATATGGAGACGGGCGGATTTCAAACTGAACCCGGATTGCTCGATATTTATAGATTCCTGAGAGACATCAAATACCAGATCAAAAGTGCCATGCCGGAAAATCCCAACCCCATCCTCAATTGCTCTGAACGTTGAGGCTTTAGCCCTCAAACCTGGGGTGGCATTAAAAGAATATTGCCATCGGTCATGGAGAGGTGTATCGACGATGACCCGCACCTGAGGCGAAGCCAGCAGGACGTCCATCCGCACTCCATCCAGACTCAGGTGCGGGCCGGCGGCTTTGAAGGATAGGACCGCCTCACGGATCCCTGAGCCATTGAGTTTCCAACTGAACACCAGGATGATGGTGCTGCCAAAATCCCCAGGTATTTTCCCCACTTCCCGGATCTGGGGCACGCGCGGCATCTCCTCCCCTGCCACCTTGAGTCCCACACTGGTGGGGTCCAAGGCCCCGATACTGCGCACCTGCAGGACAAGTTCCTCTATGCCTTCCTCCTGCGTCACCCGCAGTTCAAAATCCGATGGACCCACTGGATTGTATATATTCCCGCTCCCGGTAACTGTGCCGCCGATCGCCCTCTGCACAATCACCCCTCCAGCCGTGCTCCCCTCCACGTCCGGCGCATTTCCAGGATCACCAAATCCGGCCGAAAAACTGGCCCACTCCGACCGCTTCGCTTTGCCCGCACCACTCCATTCGGCGTCCAGATATTCCAAGCCCATCCCCACCCCAGGGAATAAACAGGTCCATAGTATGAATATATTGTAAACTGACAGATTTTTCATTTGAGTGAAATTGATAGTGTGAATCCGACTATTATTATTTTTTAGATTTTGATGAGTCATTTATTATTCCATGTGAGGGAGCAGTTGTGGCTTTCAAATTTATAGAAGACACCGCGGCTGAATCCACTGCGCTCTTCCCTGTGCCTTGAGACTTTCAACATGTATAATCCGGTCTCGTCGCATGAAACAGTGACCTTTCCTTCCTCATCTGTCACGTACTCCGCATCATTGGCTTCCGGAGTATAAAGATTCAATTTCACTTGCGCCAATGGCCGTCCCTTGAAAAACACCTGAACCTCATTGCTGTTCCCAGTGGGAACAATATCCATCGTCATTTGAGGATGAACTTTTTTTGAAAAGCCATCGATATATCGGGCATAAAAATGCGGATGGACTCCGGGACTTCCAGCCCGCGACATCACCGGGAAATCGGTTTCAACAAAAATATTCTCCGGCATTCCTCCATGCACGTGATAGCCTTCTTCAAACATCTGAAATTCCAGCTTCCCGGGCTCCCCGTCATCCGTAATGGTATATACTTTCAATGGATCCAGAACATCCAGATACCCAGGGGTGGTTTCATAGTCCTCATCAAATTCCCCAAAACGTATGACGACCCCATCCTTTTCAGCATTGGTTTCAATCCATATCGAATGTGCCATCGCGGGAACAATGGCGCTGAGCAGACATAAAGTGAGCGCCACAGCACTCATGCGTGAAATAATCATGAGAATGATCCGGTAATGCCAGGGGTTCAGATTCAGATTCAGACTTGAGCTATTCATAATCAGGAGGTGTTGGATGTTCATTGAATTTATATGAGATTTTTAAAATGGTTAATTATTGAGAGAGAATGAGTGTGAGTTTTCCGTTTCGAACACAGAGCCATGGTGAGCACTTTGTTGTGTTTCTGCGGCTGGTTTTTTTCCGGTAAACAAGTTGCACTTCGCGTCCATAGATCGTGTATTCATTCCGGACTGGTGTCGGGTTATTTATTTTCATATCCCTGATAATATAGACGTAATTATATATTCTGTCTTTCGCTGGATTGCTTTAATGTTTCGTGGAATTGTTATTAATACATCTGGTGAATAAACGGATTTCAGAAGATTCAGCGACGATTTGGATATAAGCCAGCTGCATGTTGGGGAAACATCCGGCAGGAGATGTGCGAAGTGTAATCGGGCTGGTTTATAGAGATGTGGAAAATATCAGCGTGACTGAAGGGCCCAATCTGGTTTTGTGGCAGTGTTGGACCAATGTCTCATGTTCTGAAGATCATCGGTTCCAAGCCCTTCCGCATGACCATCAAAAAAGGCGGTGATGGCCTTCTGATTGTAACGGGGGTGCACAAAGCCAAACCGGTCTGGTGATGCGGAATCTGAATATTGATTGTCCCAGAGGCGCCTGGTGAGAAATGGAGGTTGGATTTTGTAAAATCCTTCCACGACAGTCGAACCGTTTTGAGCCCGAGCTGAAGCGAAAGTCATTAATTCAGAGGGCCTTCGGACTTCCGAGTCACGGATGACGCAGAAATGACCGAATTTGGACTGAGCATTCCCGGATGGGGACAAAACCAGATCATCACCACCCACAAATACCGAATTGATTCCCAGTGATGGGAAAACACTGGCTGAATAGACATATTGCGATTCCTCCAGTTGAGAGAATGATCTGAGGAGTGCCCGGTTTTTACTGGAGTAAAGGAGTTCGAAATTGTTCCCACAGTATGGAGCCAGGCGCCAGGGATAACGGGCATTGATGGGATGGCCGATCGGATTTCCCCGACGGTCAACTGCGGAGAATCCGTAGCGGTAGTCCTGGCAGAACCCGACCATCGTTGTCGTCCGCATACATGTGGTAGGCCAGCATCACCTGCTGGGCAGAGTTGATCTCATTGATATACTTCGCCCGCAGCTTGGCCATCCCCAAAGCAGGCAGAAGGAGACTACCCAGAATGGAGATAATGGCTATCACCACCAGCAACTCAATCAGTGTGAATCCACGAGTTCCATTGGATATTTCAATCCGTTTCATGACAGCAACCTTACCCCGATGAAACGGTTTCTGCTTTCGTCCAATTGCTAAAAAAGTCTCTGATTTTGTCTTTGATAGACACCTGTTTGAGTCCCACTCTGATAATGACAATTTGAGGCAAAGATTCAGCAAACCGGCAACAATTCATGGGTGAGCATCTGGAGACATGAATCCTCATCAAAGCGACAAGTTGTCTTTGAGAATGGACTTGTGATTTTTTGCTGAATTGGTGAGTTTAGTTGTGTGACCGGTCTGCGGAAAGTGATGTGGGTAAGTCTGCTGGTGTTATCACTGGCGGCACCATCATCCCTGTTGCAGGGGGCAGCGTGGCTCACGATGCTCTCACGCAATATCGTGGAGCGTCCCTTGATGGAAGCCATGCAGCTCACTTTCAGTGGTGTGAACCCATGTTCATTATGCGTGGCAGCTTCAAGGATGCGCGAGCAGGAATCCTCCCCGGATTCGCCACTTCCATCCCACGAAAAAAAATGGCAGCAATGGACCTCTGAGGTCCCGTTTTTTTGTGGAACCCCTGAAATGTCCGCTGATTGCGGGCACTCTGCTGAGAAAGCAGAGTGTATTCTCCAGTGTGATCTCCCCTCCTCCTGAATCCTGAATCCTGCGTGTTTGGATGGCATGAAAAGACCTGATTCCGGGTGCTTTGAATGTGACGACTTGCGTTGGCAAGCTGGATGGATTCTCCTCTTCTTCATTCGTGCTTAACAGAGGGCAGTTTATGAACTGACCACAAACGTGGGTATGCCTGACTTCAATGGTTGGTGGGCTTATCCGGGATTCAAATTCCTATAATATTTTCACTTTTCATGGTTGATATTTCCTGACGGAGTCGGCCTCAAGGTATTCGTTTCATGAGGATGTATTTGAAAAAAAGGTGTGTGATTGCAGGATTTTCATTGATTGAGCTGCTGGTTGTCATTGTGGTCATTGCCATATTGGCCAGCATGCTTGTTCCAGCTCTGGGGAAAGCAAAGCAAGCGGCCAGAAGCGCCCATTGTAAAAATAATCTGAGGCAGTTGGGAATGGCATCCCTCCTGTATTCTCAGGAATCGGAGGATGATTTACCCGGCTCGGCACATGGAGGGCATTCATGGCTGGCGAGCCTTTTCCCTTATACTGGCACAAATGTCTTCCGCTGTCTGGATGATCGGGCCGTGCAGCGGCTTTACTCGTATGCACTCAATGATTTTTTAGTCCACGGATTGGTGCCAGGCCAGGATTTCAGTCATAGGTTAAAGATCCCTGCCCCGTCAGCGACATTGTTCATGGCTGAGAAGTCGGACAAGTATCGGGGCGGAGATCATTTTCATTTTGCCGATCGATTCGACGGAGGCTACACCCCTGGGGCCTTTGATGCCCAGGTGGCAACAAAGCGCCACCTGGAGAGCAGCAATTATCTGTATGTCGACTCCCATGTCGAATCGCATAAACCAGGGCGGGTACATAATTATCTCACGAATCATATGTCCAGATTTATAAATCCACTTGGTCATTCAAACACATCCATAAAATCCACGATCCCATGAGATTCAGATATTCCAACGTTGTATATATTATCATTTCAATCTGCTGGGTGGGCCTATGTCCCCCACTGTTATCGCAGCATGACCACCTGGAAATCGGGGCAGATTCCAACCTGCCTGGCAGCCCACTCAGATTCCTGAACCCGGAAGATTTTGCTGCATCCGAGGGCCATATCCTTCACATGATTGAACCTGAGGACGGAATATATCATGGCGATTTTCACGTGGGATTGACGGCGAGTGTGCGCGCCGCGACATTGGCATTTGGCGGCCCGGAGCCGGACCATCCCATTCCCGGAACTGAAGTCCACCTCAGGATTGTGGACTTCCAGGGCCCGCCAGGGGGGATCCTTCACTTTTGGGAATCCGGACAACTGGCCCCGACATTTTCTCTGGAAGGCAACCAAGCCAGTGGTCTGACCTGGAAAGTCAGCGGGAATGGAGGTTTGGCAGGCGCCGATCCCTACGGGCACATCCATGGCAGACGCTTCTCAACCTCAGTTCAGGGGCGATATCAATTGACTCTGATCGCGTATGACCATGCCTTGAACGCACCAGGAAATGAACCATGGCACACGGAGTCGGAACCTCTCAGTATTGTATTCCAGGCCGGTGAAAACGGGGTGATCCCACCGGTGGAAAAGACACCAGTTCACTATTTTGAAGCCCGGCAGACTCATCCTCTCGAGGTGACACCATCAGGGCATCATTTACTGGCTTTGAACAGCGGTGAATCGCGCCTTTCCATATTTTCACTGAGCGGAAATCGCGAGCACCTCCCGGTTCTCATAGGTGAAATTCCAACTGGTCTGACTCCAGTGTCCGTGAGAGCCAGGACGGATGATGAAGTATGGGTGGTGAACGAGGTATCCGATTCCATATCTGTCATCTCATTGGCGCACATGGCCGTCATTGAAACCATCTCCGTCCCGGATGAACCGGCTGATGTGGTTTTCTCCGGAGACCTCGCCTATGTGAGTTGTTCACAAATCAATGCCATACGCGTGATTGATTGCCGGGATTATTTTGAACTTCAGATGATTCCATTGCGCGGGCTGGCTCCGCGGAACTTGAGTGTGAGTGGGGATGGGCTGAGTATTTTTGTATCATTTCTCCATTCCGGGAATGGGACGACAATCCTTCCGGCTGATGAGTCGCGTCCACAGCCAACACCCTGGAATCCGGATCTTCCCCCCCCCCCGCTTGACGGACATTGTTCCGGATTCACATCCCGATGTGCCATTCCGGGTCATTGATCACGACCTTGCCAGAATTGATGTCCAATCCCGCACAGTCACCAAATACTTTTCAAAACTTGGCACATCCCTCTTTGCTTCGGCAGTTTCACCAGACAAGAACTCCATCTGGATCGGTGCCACCGAGGCTGCGAATGCGATCGCCTTTGAACCCAATCTGAAAGGACAATTCATCCGGAATCGACTGGTGCATTTATCGCTCCTCAACGACGCCACCACCCTCATTTCAACAGATTTTCCGGCTCAGAATCAAATGGGCAAACCGGCCACCAGCATCGCTCAACCCATGAGCCTCACATATCACTCCCGGAAGAACCAAATCTGGACGGCTGGATTCGCATCCGACCGATTGGGAATATTCTCCGCATCCGGTGAATTCCTTTTTTCCATAGATCTGCGGGTTGATCGGGACTGGCGCTGGACCAGTCAATCAATGCGTGGGCCACGTGGACTGGCCATGGATCACCGCCGCGATCAGTTGTATGTGTTCAATAAACTCAGTTCATCTCTCTCCATTGTTGATCTCAACACGAATCAACTAATCAGTGAAATTCCTGTCAGTTATTACGAATCGATGTCGGCTGAAATACGCAGGGGAAGGGGTCACCTCCACGATTCGCGCTTATCAGGAAATGAAGCCTCATCCTGTGCATCCTGCCACATTGATGGGGACAGAGATGGCTTAGCCTGGGATATGGGGGACCCAAATGGAGATATGCTGACCGTGATTGGAGCCAATTTATCTGTACATAGCACGACTCCCCGCCCCAGAGTGCTTCACCCGATGAAAGGCCCAATGACAACACAGACTTTGTGGGGACTGGCAGGTGGGGAACCTTTTCATTGGAGAGGGGATAAACCCTCCCTGGAATCATTCAACTCCACATTTGTGACTCTACTCGCCGGGTCAGAACAGGACCCGGAATCCATAGGTGACCTGGCACAATACCTCAAATCCATATCCCTCCATCCAAACCCGAATAGAAATCCCGATGACAGCCTGAAATCATCCGTCGAAGGTGGCAATCCGGAATCGGGTTTAAGATTATTCAATCTGCACCAGAACCATTGTGCGGTCTGTCATGCGGGACCCCGTGGAAGTGACAACAATCTGGATTTGCCATTGGAAGTGGGGTCCACACAACCGGTCAAAACCCCACATTTGAGGACAGTCTACCAACGTCGGCACTTCAATCCATCCCCCGGAGGTGAGACCTTGTCCGGATTTGGACTAGGCAAAGATGGCACCGGACATTCCCTGCCTATTGTGCATCCCTATATCCTTCATGAATTGTTTCTACCACAACAGTTTCTTGATGTGGCCGCATATGTCTTAAGCTTCGATACCGGCACTCCAGCCGCAACAGGCCAGAGCATCACACTTCACGCGGAAAATAGAAAAATTATCCAGCAATCAGGAATTCTGAATTCTTTCACCCAGTGGGCTCAATCCGGAAAATGTGATCTGGTGGCTTATGGCACTCTGAATGACAGCATAGTCCGACTGATTTACGACAGCCAATCCGGCGGGTTTCATGACGAAACTGAGAGTGATCAATCTCTGCCGGTTGAAAGTCTCATACAGAATGTGCAGATGGGCGACTATCTGACCGTGTTATGCATACCGGCTGGATCCGCCCGGATTCACTTTTTTGATCGCAATCAGAATAATCAGCACGATGTGACCGAATCCCCGCAATACATCAAAATACATAAAGTGAATAACAGGATAATTCTCAAAACGCATGGCAGTGGATTCAATTCATATATTGGCACATCTGAGAATCTCAACGGACCCTATCTGCCTGTCTATCGTTCGTGGACGGATGAATTGTCCGATGAGATCCCGCTGGACCTGGAATCAGATCAACAATTTTTCAAAATCATATACAGAAGTTACTAACAAATCAGAAAAAGTTATGCATAGGAATATATATCGAATCATCATGGGAATATTCTGTCTGAATGCCTGGATGTGTCATACATCCGGTCAGGAGGTGGAATTTGCTCATTCAGAAAATGCGGAAAGGATCGATCCTCACCCCAATACCGCCGGGGATTCGGAGATCCCGCCCGATGGCGGCATCGGGTATACCTGGACCGTCGAGATGGGCAGCGGTGAACAGGCATTTGTCTCTGGTCACGTCGGCGCCTGGAGCTGGCAGGATGAAGCCCTCTTTGATTCCTCTGCCGGCGAGGAACCTGTCGGTTGGACCCACACCTCAAACTGGCTTTTCCTCAACCTCAAGCAGGATGCCTGGGTCACTCTCCGCCACCAGAAACTCGATGGGGTCCCCTGGCCTTCGGCTGAGGACCCTTTGAGAAAAGCATCCACCGATGCCATGAACCCATCTTTCACCATTTTCGCCGGGTACGACGGGGATGGCGGCGATGCACACACCTGGAATAACGATGGAAATATCGAATGGGCTGAAGACCTCACCTACCTGGATCACGTCAACAACACCACAGCTTCAGTGGTGCAGAAATCCTGGTTCCTGCCCGCTGGTTCCTACACTATCGGGCTGGGATCCAACGCCCCATCCAATGACACCAGACGTCAGGGATACATGGCCTCACTCACCACCTCCTCCGAACAGCCAACCCCACAATTGAGAGCAGATCTGCGGAACAATCAATTAACCCTGGTCTGGCCTCATGGTTTGTCGGGATATATGCTTCAGCACTCACCAACCATCGATTTTTCAAACGCTTCCAACCTGATGGAAATCACAGAAACTGTCCCCTCCTACACAGTTCCCGAAATCACAACTCAGGGATTTTTCCACATCAGAAAAATCAATCCCTAGTGCCAGCATACTCTGAGCACACTCTGAGCAGACATCTCACATGTCTGCTTTTTTTGTATCCGGATTGACAGTTATTTTCCGTCATCTGGAGCAGGATGTTCCCTCCACTCTGGCTTTGGATTGGAGTTGCCACCCGGGAGAAACTCACTCATCATGCGCGATGTGGACCTGAAGCTTTTTTAATTATCTGGAGGCACTCCTGTGGTTTGTGATCAGTTTTATAATGGGGCTCCGCCTGATTTCTTCGAATATCCATCCTTCAGCGAAAAAATCAGGGGGGATTGTGGCATTGGCCTTTTTTATATTTGCCATATCTGATCTGGTGGAGGTGCGGACCGGGGCTTGGTGGAAGCCATGGTGGTTATTTTTGATGAAGGCCATATGTGTCTGCGTCTTTCTCTGGGGCTACATCCAATGGAGAATTTATAGAAAAAAATCCATGGAAGGGAAATCCTCCATGGATGATTCAAAGCAAGAATGAAAAAGAACAGTTGAGTTCAGGATTCAGGATTCAGGACTGAGCCTGAGACTGGACATGGGCCCTCGCTTCCTGGAGTGCTTTGTCTGCATGCTGGACTTGAGTTCCTGCGCCTCTGGCGTTGTCGGGACGTCCGCCTCCCTTGCCGCCAACCGCCCCAGCCAGGATTTTCATCAAGGACCCGGCCTGCACTTTGGCTGTCCAATCCGGATGGACCGATGCCAGCAGTGTCAGTTTATCCGACTCTCTGCCTATCACTACAATCACGCCATGGAATGTGGAACGCATGGCGTCCAGCATAGCCTGAGCTTCGTCGCCATCCGCGTCCACGACCACTCCAATCCATGGAATGTTGTGAATCCGCTCAGCCTGAGCCAGCAGGGCCCTGGCTTTTTCCGCGGCCTGCGACTGGCGCATGGACTTGAGTTGCTTCTCCAAGGATTTCCGGGTTTCGACCAGTGCCTCCACTTTGCGGAGAACTTCCAAAACAGGGCACCCAAGTGACTGGGCTATTGATTTGAGTGACTCTTCCTGAGCATGGGCCAGGTCGATGGATGGCCAGCCAGCGACAGCCTCGATGCGTCGGATTCCAGCGGAGGACGCACTCTCACTGGTGATGCGGAATAAACCAATGTCCCCGGTGCGGCGGGTGTGGGTGCCTCCACACAATTCAACGGAAAACCCATCCATAGCCCCCATGTCACCGCCAATCTGAACCACGCGGACGACCGCTCCATATTTTTCGCCGAATGCCTGCATGATCTTCGGATTGTCCCGAATGGTGTCATAGGGCCTTTCAAACCAACCTACCGCGGAATTCTCCAGAATGCGTTCATTCACCAGTTTCTCAACATCCTGAATCTGGCCCGGGGACAATGCCTTGGCATTGAAATCAAAAGTCAGTTTTTCCGGCCCGACGTAGGACCCCTTCTGGGATGCCTCGCGGCTCACGACTTCATGCAGCGCCCAGTGAAGCAGGTGAGTGACGGTATGGTGCCTTTCCAAAGCACGCCGACGATTGGTATCCACTTCAAGTGTGACCTGCATGCCCACTTCCGGAACATCCTCTCCCTCAATGAAATGCAGAAATGTGTTTTCCACCTTGGTCGTATTCGCCACTTTCCATGAGGATTGAGGGGTTCGGATTGTTCCACAATCCCCGAGTTGCCCGCCCATTTCCGCATAGAATGGCGATTGATCAACCACAATGGCCGAGCGCCCCTTCACCTCCACGACATTGCGGACTATGGACTGTGTGGTCAATTGATCGTAACCGTGGAATGCGGTTTGAAAGGATGTGTCGACTTCATTGACGCTGATGACCTGCGAGGATCGCCCCTTGCGGGCACGCTCCCGCTGCTGCTGCATCAGAGATTCGAAACCCGCCAGGTCGATACCAAACCATTTCCCGGCACATGAGTTCGGTGAGATCCAGCGGGAACCCGTAGGTATCGTATAGGAGGAAAGCGATTTCGCCCGAAAGTTGATCCCCTTTTCTGAGGGAGGCGGTTTGTTCCTGTAACAGCTGGATTCCCCGGTCCAGCGTTCGGTTGAAAGACCGCTCCTCCTCCAATAGTGCCTCTTCGATAAATGCCCGGCGCGCCACAATCTCAGGAAAAATGCCTCCCATATGATTGGCGAGAACCGCCACCAGTTTATAAAAAAATGGCTCCACAAAACCCAGAGTCCGGCCATACCGGACCGCCCGTCGGAGAATCCGGCGCAATACGTAATTGCGATCCGTATTCCCCGGCAAAATGCCGTCGGCTATGGAGAAACTCAATGTCCGTATGTGATCGGCTATCACTCGAAAGGCGATATCAATTTTCTCCTGACCAGTCAATTCACCCGACAGGTCCAGCGGGAGAGTCGAGGTGTACTTCTTCCCGCTCAAGGCCTCGATCTCCGCAAATATCGGCTGGAAGACATCGGTCTCATAATTGGATATCAGCCCGTCAAAACGGGAAAATTCCGGGTGTTCTGAATGATGCTGCACACCCGCTCAAAGCCCATGCCCGTATCGACGTGGGTGGCTGGCAGAGGAGAAAAAGTGCCGTCTGCATTCGCATTGAACTGGATAAAAACCAGGTTCCAGATCTCGATGCACTGCGCGCTTCCAGCATTGACAAGTGACCCGCGGGTATCGCCATCAGGTGTCAGGTCGATATGCACTTCCGAACAGGGACCGCAGGGCCCGGTGTCCCCCATCATCCAGAAATTGTCTTTTTTATTGCCGTTGACAATGTGGATTGAGGGATCCAGACCGACAGAGGTGAACTTTTCCGCCCAGAAGTTCCAGGCTTCCTGATCGAATTCGCTGGGATCACCCAGTGACTTATCCGGCGAGTAGACGGTGGCATACATCCGGTTTACAGGAAATTTCCAGACCTCAGTCAGTAATTCCCATGCCCAGTCGATCGCCTCCTTTTTGAAATAATCCCCAAAACTCCAATTCCCCAGCATTTCAAAAAATGTGTGGTGGTAGGTATCCATCCCCACATCCTCGAGGTCGTTGTGTTTTCCACCGGCACGAATGCATTTTTGTGTATCGGTGGCACGGGCTGGATCGTACGGGCATTTCTGTTCCCCAAGAAAGATGGGAACAAACTGGTTCATCCCAGCATTGGTGAACAAGAGATTGGGTGAATCCGGCATCAAACTCGACGACGGCACAATGGTATGCCCCTTACTTTTGAAAAAATCTAAAAAGGACTTTCTAATTTCCTGACTTGTCATAACGTGAATTCACTGATGCCTTATGTGCGAGTGATGGAGGAATGAATCCGCCAGCTCGTGGAAAGCCACCGGATCGACCGCTTTGCGCCGAACCGGAGGGACATTTCTATCGAATCACTTCAGGACTGGCCAGAAATCTCTTTCAAAATGCACGGCATGGCCAATTCCCAAGACGATGAGCTGCCCAGCCCGCCGGTGGGTCTCCCGATGTATTCCCCTCGAATTGCCGGACCGCGAGGCGTGTA
>JAJOIW010000082.1 GCA_021209225.1 Verrucomicrobiota bacterium | reverse complement strand
ATCCGCCATTGGAACTGCGAACTGGTCCATAGGCTGTCTCGATATTGCTGTGGAGGAATGTTCCCTCCCCCATGTAGATCGCCCCGGATGGATCGGCACAGAAAGCACTGATGACGTGATGTGTATCATGATCGTCAAAGCCACTGAGAACAGTCTCCATCGTGTCAGCCCCGATCATCCCCATCCATATCGCTCAGAAGGACCAGATGATTTCCCTGGGCGACATAAACCCCTTCGGGAGCAAATTCAAATCCGGTTGGAAGGTGCAGGTTGTCGGCAAAAACAGTTTCTTTGTCCGCCCGGCCATCGTGGTCTGTATCCTCCAGAATCAGGAGTTTGTCGGCAGGCCGTGGATCACCGGGCTTGAAGTGCGGGTATGTCGGCATGGTCGCGACCCAAAGCCTTCCCGCATTGTCAAATGCCATCTGCACGGGATTCGCCAGGTTGGGAAATTCTGATTCTGAAGCGAACAAACCGATTTTATATCCATCTGGCACCTCAAATGAATCGAGGGCATCCTGGCCGTAGAGGTATTCGAGGGATCCATTTTTATTGCTGGGTTTATAGTTTGTTTCGATGGCCGGCAGGACGTGGGTTTGCAGGTCGGCCGCTTCGAGGTTGAAGGATGTGCCCTCGAGGAGTGCCCAGATGGCCTGATCGCGGTTGGCGGTGAGTTGTTGGAGTTTTTTCAATTCATCCGGGTAATTCATGGGACCAAAGGGCCGGTGGCGCCGGCCAAAGACATGCACTCCATTGGGAATTTTGTAATACTTGTGCCACATCCAGGTTTTGTCCATGACGGCGGCGAGCAGGGATGCCCGATTGTGCCGGGAAGGTGAGGATGAGGCACCGAACAATTGATCCGCGAGCACCGGTGCGAGCATCCGGTAGCCGGAATCATTCAATAGGGCACCATCGCGGGTCAGGGGATCGGGCGAGGTATCAAACCATAACTGGCTCGTCGCGAATAAATTCACAAACGGAACCCGGAATTTTCCCGCCACACTCTCCATCGCGGCGGTGTAAAGTGCCAGGTTGACATTCTCGATCCGTCCGTCTGGAGTGCCATGAATCGCGGACAAATCCTCAAATGCCAGCGGAGAGACGAGCGCAACCTGGGGGGACGAAAAACCATTGTATTGTTGAGCCAGAGTATGATCGAGGAAAGCAGTGAGTTCGGCGGAGAAATGATCCAAACCATCCGCCCCGGCAAAGGATTCGTTATAGCCGAAAAAGGCGATGATGACATCAGCTTCGAGCCGGGTGAGCCATTGGTCGGGAGATTCAAAATCGCCGTATCCAACGTGGCCGGATCCCCAGAGGTCTTTGACTTCGGATAGTTTTGGGAAATAGTTTTCCGCTCCAGGAAAGGCCCAGGGGGAAGGCCGGCCGGAATGTGGCCGGAACCCTGGCGTATCTCCCTCGTCACACATATTGCGGATGGTGAGCTGATGGGCTGGATAGCGGGAGTGAATTTCGGTCTCAAAGTGGCCAAACTGCATCATGCGCGATCCCAAGCCATTGCCCAGGAGAACGATGCGGGCCCCCTTCTCCAGTTTGAGTGTCTCAGCACCTGTTCCGGAAACGGGAGCCCAGATATGGCTGATCACCACGACACACAAAAGCCAGACTTTATCACTGCGAGACATGGGGAAATGCTAACAGGAAAGGACCTGCCGGGTCCATCGGAATTCCTGGCTCCATTGCCGCCGTCCGCAAGCAAACTGGATTTATTAAGCCGGGGACCTGGCGGATTGAGTGAGTTCCTCGCCCTGACGGACCAATCGTGCACTGTTGAAGACAACGAGCAATGATCCGGCATTCTGCAATATGGCAGCTATGACCGGATTCAGGTACCCGGCAGCAGCCAGGGATAAACCGCCCAATATGAATACCAGACCGATTAAGAAATTCTGATTGATCACCCTCCTGGTTGTGCGGGAAAGGCGGACAAGAAAGGGAAGGCGATTGAGTTCGTTATTCATCAGTGCGATGGTGGCGCTGTTGATAGCGACCTCGCTTCCAGCAGCTCCCATCGCGATCCCGAGATCGCCCGCAGCCAAAGCCGGGGCATCATTCACCCCGTCTCCCACAACCGCCAAACGGTATCCCTGCGCCTTGACCCGATTCACAAAATCCACTTTGTCCTGCGGCAGACAATCGGCAGCCACTTCATGACACCCGATCTCCCGGGCCACCCGCCGGGCCACCGGCTCACGATCCCCGGTGACCATGGCAATCCTCTGGATTTTCAGTGCCTCCAGCTCGGCCAAAGCTGAGGCAGCCTGGTCCCGTGTCTGATCACGCAACCCCATCCAGCCAGCCAACTCGCCATCACATGCCACAAAAATGAGACTGAAGCCTTCCGTCTCGTCCAGATCAACAATGCCTGAAAGATCAAAGGATACACCGGATTCCTGAAGCCATTTGGAACGTCCGACCGCCATCTTGCGACCGTCCACCACCGCAGTGACCCCTTTTCCGGTGATCTCTTTGAAATCCGATGGATCATCGACCTGAACACCCGCTTCCACCGCCAACCGGACCAGTGCTTTTGCCGTGGGGTGATTGCTGAATGATTCCGCAGATGCCGTGAGGTGAAGCAACTCCGCCGGCTGAAAATCTCCGACTGGCACTAATCGCTGGACCGCCAGCTGCCCGGTCGTGAGGGTGCCTGTTTTGTCGAAGATGAATCCATTGATGCGTCCGGCCGCCTCCAGGTCGGCGACATTCTTGATGAGAATTCCCAATCTTGAAGCGGCTGAAAGGGCGGCGACCATGGCGCTCGGGGTGGCGAGCACAAAGGCCACCGGGCATAAAACCACCATGACGGAGATGACGCGTTCCAGATCCTTGGTGAACAACCAGACCAATGCGGAGATCACGAGGACCAGTGGCGTGTAATAGCCCATGTACTGATCGATGATCCGCATGATTGGCAGTTTGGTCTGCTCCGCTTTGAGAATCAGGTCACGGACTTTGCCATGGTGGTTTGACCAGCCACCTGTCGCACGCGGATCTCCAGAACACCATTGAGGTTGGAGGTTCCAGCGAAAACTTCGTCCCCTGGCTGTTTGTCGACCGGAAGCGATTCTCCCGTGATGGTTGCCTGATTGACCGAGCTGTTTCCTTTGATGACATCGCCATCGGCCGGAATATTGTCCCCAGGCCGCACCCGGATCATGTCTCCTGGCACCAGATCGCGCGTTCGTACGTCCTCGACACTTCCATCCGAATTCAGGCGTGTGGCACTGTCAGGAGTCAGTTGGATCAGGGAAGCGATACTGGCCCGGGCTCCCACAGCCGTGCGGTTGAGTATGATCTCCGCCAGGAGCATGAAAAACGCGACCAGGCCAGCGGTCATGTAATTGCCCTGCGCAAATGTGGCCAGGAGAGCCAGGCTGACCAATTCATTGATGCTCATTCTCCCATGGCGGATATCGCGGATTGCCATCCCAAAAACGGGTATGGCTAAAATGAGGGCTCCCACCAGGGCGCTCATGGATGCCACGGCCTCACCCCGCGGAATAAAGGCTCCAACAGCCAGCGAATTCAGCAGACACAGAAAGCCGAAAAATGTCACGACCAACCGGGAGACGATCGCCTTGAGACTATCCTGCAGATCGTCCGCCATGACCGAGGCATCGGTTTGTGGCTGTGATAGAGTTGGGCTGGGGGAAGTTTTCATGAGCGGGAAATGGGATTATTGTGATCGGGTAGGGGCTTTGCTTTTGGGTGGCTCAGGATTGATCTGCAAAGTGAGACCTCCCACTTCACCCGCCCCAGGTGATGGAATGAAAAAGATGTCCTGAGCATTCGTGAGAATAGGTGTCAGTGTCTGGGATAAAACCCGCCTTTGGAAGAGGTATGGATTCTCCTGATAGGATTGGACCTGTCCCAGGAAGGATTCCGCATCCGACGCAAGCAGCCGAACGACTTCATTGCTTCGGGAAATGCCACCGAGCCGCACAGCTTCGGCTTCTCCGACTGCGCGGAGTGTCACCTGGTTGGCATAGGATTGCGCTCCATTGATCTGTTGGCTGCGTTCCTGATCCTTGGCTTGCACCAATTCAAAGGATTCCTGAACGTCCACCGGTGGCCGGACTTCCAGATCCAGCGGGTCCATAATGATACCCAGGTGGTACTGCTGAATCGATTGGGACAACTCGCGGGAAATGGATTCTTTGAAAGCGGTCTGGTTCTGGTAGATGGCTTCCTGGGCAGTGAACTGAGCCGCGGTATGAATCAGGGCATTATCCAGCAGGTCCTGAAGCACATTGGTGACAGACATGAAGTCGAGGGCATACTGGAGTGGATCGTTGATTCTGTATTTCAGGGTGGCACGGGCGTGGAGGATATTTCCATCGGCAGACAGGAGGTATCCATCATCCAGAGATGCCAGATATCCCTTCGGGGCTGGCGGCAATCCGCGCACTTCCCGATCCGGATCATTCGCATACCATCCCACCGATGAACGGACTGCCATCGCCTCCCCCACATTCACCAGAATCTTCTCGTCTATGGGATCAGGAAATGCGAAATGCAGACCCGGACGCAGCAGCATCTCAGTCCCATTCAGAACTGGCTTGCCAAATCGCAGAAGGATCGCCACCTGATTTTGTTCGACCATTAAAACCCCCGATCCCAGAATCACGGCTGCCACGACCAACATTCCCAACCGGATAATGAGGAAACTGCTTTTGAGGGCGTCCGCCAGGGCCTTATGGCGGTTTTCCTCGTGAAAGACGGGACTGTTTTCCGAGCTGGTGACGGGTTTTTCGCTCATGGATTGCCAGTGGTGGGTTGAGTCGTCTGACCTTGGGGTTCGGATTGGAGGTCCAACACTTGCTTGAATCGGTGAAAGGGTGCGGTCTGTTGATCCAGGATCAAGGTGGTCCTGTCTTTCAACGAGCCTTCGAGTGTTTCCATTTCCATCAGAAAGATGGCCAGTTCCGGGTTCTGTTGAAACACCTGGTAATATCTGGCGGCCTCCGCCTCGCCCTGACCAATGATAATCGTTGCCTGAGCATTGGCTTCGGCCAGTATCTGCTGACGCTGCCGATCCGCTTCCGCCCGAATCCGGATCGCCTCACTTTCCCCTTCACTCTCCAGGCGGCTCACTTCCTTCTGGCGTTCCGCTTTCATACGGTCAAACACTTTGGCGGTAATGCTTTCCGGCAACCCGATGCGCTTGAATCCAAGCAGCTCGACGGCAATGCCGAACCCCTGCACCTGGGAGTCGGATCGCACCGCAGCAAGAACTTCGGATTCTATCTGCTTGAGCTTCAGATTTGAACGATTGGTGGAGACCAGGTCCTGGAATTTATATTTTGCCAGGACGCTGGCCTGGGCATTCCTGACCAGATCCTCCAGATTGTCTTTGGCACGGATCAGACTCCCCTTGAACCTCTGCTGGAACAGGCGTGGTTCCTGAATACGCCACCCGGAGAATATGGAAACGGTGAGGCTCCGTCCGTCAGACGTCGTCACCTGGTCAAAACGGCTCTCAAAGTTCTGGAGTCGCCGGTCGAACTTGTAAACTTTCTGTATGGGCCAGGGCCACCGGAAATACCCACCGGGCTCAGTGATGCTGCGCGTGATCTGACCAAATGTCGTCACCACGGCTATCTCCGTCTGACGGACCTGGAAAACCAGAACAATAAATAAAAATAGAATGGCGAGGATCGCACTGACCCAAATGGTGAGCTGCTGACGTTTCATGGAGTTTGAGCGGTGTTTCGGCTGGGGGTTTTATTTTTATCCAAATCCAGGTTGAGCAAGTCCTGATTAATCTTCTGTTCCAGATTGATCTCCACTTGCGAGGCACGATTGGTGGTGAGAACCAGAAATTTACGCACGCCAGCCATGCCCCGCGCCAGAGCCTCCATGTGGGATCGGCTCAGGTAGACTCCGGGTGACGCACCATAGGCTTTCAGACGGTCCTCAAACGCGGCAGCGCGGCCACGCGCTTCAGAAAGAATGGACAATTTGCGGGCGAATGCCTGGTCACTTAATCGTGAGGCTTCAGCCAGTGCCCGGGGCAATTCTCCGGCGGCGTATGCCTGAGCTTCGAGCACCATGGTTTCCTTTTGCTGAGCGGCACCAATGACGGCTTCAAATTCTGGAGCGATGGATTGAGGTGGCTGGATTTCGTGGAGGCTGAGGTGGATGATTTCCACGCCGAGTTGCAGCTCGTCCGCCGCTTTCTGAATGAGGGACTTCAGCGCCACACCCGCTTCAAGCCGACCTTGGATCAGGATGTCATTGAAATCAACATTGATGAAATAGGCGGAGATTTCGCGTTGAGCGATGCTCTCGAGCAAGGCTTCGGGATCACTGTGTTCGAGTGCCCACTGGCGGATGTCCCGGATGAAGTATTGCATCGGAATCCGCGCGGACAGGAGGTTCACAGGGACAATGGCCGACTGACCGGACTCCGGACCGGTCGGCTGAGAATCATTGCTGGCGACCAAAAGGTAATCCTCGACCAGCAAAGCATTGTCACTCCACAGGCGCGTGGGTTGATTCTCCACCTCAGGTGCCAAGGGTGGCCCCAAAACCATCCGCTTGACCAGTCGGGTATCAAACCGATAGGCCTTCTCCATCGGCCATGGCCACTTGAGGTGAAGGCCGGGTTCGAGGAGGCCATTATTCTTTTGAGTCGACCGTCCCCACCGCTCGATGAGCACCTGTTCTTCCGGATCGATCACCAGCAGGGCGGTGCTCATCCAGAATAATGCCAATTGAACCAGAATCATCCAACCAAGAGCCCGCTCCAGGTAACGATAAAACCAGGTCTCGGAAACCTTGAATCCAAACTGATAGTCAATCGCCTGGGCCGCAGTCGCAAAAAATCCCCCCGGATGACTGAGGAAACTCATCAGGCGGCTTTCAAAAAGGAATCGGACCATTTCCCCGTCCCGTCTGGGACGGTAGATCTCGAATACCATACCCAGACCAGTCTCGAAGGCATTCACCCACAGGATCACAATCAGACCCTTGACCAGATAACCATCCAGTCCATCAAAGCCAACCCATGCTGCAACCAGAGTCAGCCCGTTCAGGAAACAGACCACGGATACCCAGACCAGGTATGAGGCACTCAATCGGAGCCACCGCTCAGCTGAACCCCGGGCCAGCCCCGCCATGAACCGACCCAGCAAAAAACTCACCATCGACGTGGCACCACAGATGGCGAGACCGATTGTTTTGGCAGCCGGATCCCACACCCATGGTTTGCCGGTTGATTTCCACATCCACCAACCGAGAACAGCCTGCAGAATGAGAAAGATGCCAGCAAAAACCGGGAGTCCGATGCGCTCGACCTGTTGTCGGACGCGGCGGCTTTGGATGTTATCCTCCGAGGTCTGGAATAAGCTCTGATCCCCATCCACCTTTCGCGACTGATTCAATCGCTGGAATTCAGCCACAGCATCGGCTTCGAGTTGGAATACCCGCAGCACAAACTGAACCATGGCCGACCCGAGGAAGCCAAGAAAGGCAAAGAGCGCAGCCAGTTCGCAACCGGGGAGATGCAGTTGCTTCCCCGATATCTGAAGGATTATGCCAAAGACAAGCAGGGTCCAGGTGGACGTTGATACGGCTCTGGCGATGGATGGATCAATCATGCGGATAGTTCCCGATCATCAAAGAGGAGGACCGCCACAATGAGGATCCAACCGGTGTTCATCGACATTTGAAAAAGTCCACGGACCACATATTCCAGTGGAATGGACTGATTATTCTGAATGGCATCCGCCATCCAGAACAACTGCCAGTTGGGAATGATGGCATATCCCATCTGGGCGATCACATTCCCATCACCGGCAGCTCTGCCAAAAAAACATAATCACTCATGAGTCCCAGCAGGAATATGCCATAGGTGATGGCCATTGTCGGGAGGAGATCCAACCGGGTGGAACACACCAGTGCCACCGCAGCCAGAACCCAGGTGGCAAAAAGTATCAGCAGGGTGGCAGGAACCAACCTCCAATCCACCTCCGCCATATCACTCAAGCTCACTTTGTGACTCGTCAGTTTCCAGATCAGGATGAATGCGATGGTTGAAAAAACCGCGATATGGATCACCGCTTCCTGAATGAATGGCTTGCGGAATACATAATTCCGGACACCCGCCACAGCCAAAGCGCAAACCAGTGACCCTTCGAAAATGAAAAATGCCGTCCAGTCCACACCACTGTAGGCATCGTATGCCATGCGGCTCGCAGTCAGTGAGGCGGCCATATCGACAAAGATGAGAAGGAAAAGCGCCCCGCAAAGTCCGAGATATTTTCCGATGAGGAATTGCCAGCGGGGCACTGGTTTTGCGAGGACAGCCAGAGCAGTGCCGGTGGCAATCTCCCGGCTCAATGACAGGGACGATCCGGTGATGCCGCCGACCAAACCAGCCAGCAGGGTGATGGCCATGACACTGTTCTTGACCAATGTCGGATCATCCCCCAGACCAAAATACGGGATGGAAGCAAGAATGATGATCATGGATGCGGATGAAACCAATATCAGCAGATACACCGGCTGCCGCACCAGTTCCATAAAACTGTTCGAAATGACTGAACGGAATGTTCGCATGCCCTCAACCTATCCAGAAATCTTCAGTGTTCATGTTGTGTCTCCGTCGCCCGGAAATCAGATCCTGCCGCCGCATGGGACCGCAGGCATCGTTCCATCTTCAGAATCATGAGGTCTACCACAATTTCACACCGCTTCACAACCCTGCTTCCCAAGTTTGTGCGTGCAAATCACACTCAAACCTGTTCTGTCTGCCGCAAACCGGTCGGATACAACCCATTTCAGATCCCGAGAATATCTTTGAGTTTTTTGGCGGGATCGGAAACGACGGGAGCATTCGGTCCTGGGCCCCGATTCCCCTGACCTCCCCCACCCCCACCTTCGCGCATTGGTTGGAAAAATTCACAGAAATTGGACTTTTTCTTTTTCGGTGACCGGATCGGCATCCCGCTCTGTGCAATGCTCGGAGGCATGAGTGCAAAAAACCGGCAGTTCTTGCAGCAGCGCAGGTCCGAGCCACAGCGCTGACAACGGTCCCGGCGGCTGGGAACCCCCCGCTTCACCCACGTCGTTCCACATTTGTGGCATCGCACACTCATTCCCCCGGAGAGTAGCAGATAAAAATGGACGAAAAAAATATATTTTATTGATTTTGGGGTCAGAAAATGAGGTGAACCTGCGGGGAGGGATGACGGGGCGGAGTAAATTTCCATGGACACTGGGGATGGGATCTGTTGGAGTAAGGCTCTCACAAATCCCATGCACATGATAAAAATGATTAAAAATTCAACTCAGCAGCTGTTTTCGGCTCTGGCAATTGCTGGGCTGGTCTTTTCGGTAATTTCTGAGTCCCAGGGGGCTGTCAGTGTTCCAGCCCTTTTTGGAAACCACATGGTCCTGCAACGCGATCAGAAAAACCCGGTGTGGGGACAAGCGTTGCCAGGGGAGAAAATCACGGTCCGGGCCTATTCTGCTCCGGGCACGGGCGGGAGTGACCAGAGCCATGAGACTCAGACGGGTGCCGACGGCAAATGGATGGTCCACCTGGACCCGATGGTGGCGAATGGCGAATGGATCCTGGAGATTGAAGGCAACAACAACGCCATTGTGATCAAAGACGTTCTGATCGGTGAGGTCTGGGTTTGTTCCGGGCAATCCAATATGCAATGGGGGGTTAATGCCTCGAATGATCCCGATCTGGAAACCTTGACAGCGAAATTCCCCCGCATCCGGCTGATCACGATTCCACAGGTTGGCACCCAGGTGCCGCAGGATGACTTTGAAGGCCAATGGGAGCTTTGCACCCCACAAACGGTGGCGAACTTTTCGGCGGTTGGGTATTTCTTCGGCCGCCAGCTGCATCAGACACTCGATGTGCCCATTGGTCTGATTGACAATGCGTGGGGTGGATCATCCGCGGAAGCCTGGGTTCGCCGCGATCTCTTCGCCGGGAAAGACATCTACAAACCCCTCATGGATCGATGGACCGAGACAGAAAAAAATCCCGAACTCCAGAAGGCAATGTCCGATTACGAAACCAATCTGGATGCCTGGAAGAGATTGTCCATTGAAGCCCGCCTCAAAGGTCAGAACCCGCCCTCCCGTCCCAGACGGCCAGGAAACCAGCTCACCAATCAACATCGCCCGGGAAATTTGTATAATGGGGTTCTCAGACCCATCATCGGTTATGGCATCCGCGGGGTCATCTGGTACCAGGGGGAATCCAATGCCGGCCGCGCTTACCAATACCGCGATCTTTTCCCAATGATGATCCAGAACTGGCGCGATGAATGGGGCCAGGGGAATTTTCCATTCTACTGGGTCCAACTTGCGGATTACCAGGATGAAGTCAGCGAGCCGGTTGAATCGGACTGGGCGGAGTTGCGGGAAGCTCAAACCCTGACTCTGAGCAAGCTCCCGAATACGGGTGAGGCAGTCATCATTGATCTCGGAGAAGCCCATGATATTCACCCGAAAAACAAGCAGGACGTGGCCAAACGTCTGGCCCGGCTGGCCCTCGCCCAGGATTACCGGATGGACATCGTTCACCGCAGCCCGATTTATCAATCCATGAAAGTGGAGAATGGAAAAATCATTGTGAAATTTGACCACATTGGTGGTGGGCTCGACACCTTCGATGTCCGAACCCCGATCGGCTTCACTATCGCGGGAGAGGACAGGAAATTTGTCCATGCCAGCGCAAAGATCACCGCTCCGGATACTATTGAAGTGTCGAGTGAATCTGTCACAGCCCCAGTCGCTGTCCGGTATGCCTGGGCCAATAATCCGGTTGCCAATGTGCAGAATAAAGAGGGTCTGCCACTCACCCCATTCCGCACGGATTCCTGGCCGGGCAAAACCGCCCATTCATTCTGACAGGCAGCGATCCTGCCGACATCATCAGGTGGATGAAATCAGTAGCGGATCAGGACTCTGGCAAATAGGCTGTCCGGCCCGACAGGAATGCGATAGCGCGTCCGCACCTGTTGCAAACCCTGATCCCACTTGATGAGGGACTCCTCCCAATCTGACGCCGGACTCATCGTCCACTTCTCCAAGTCATTGGATAAGGCGATCGAGTACACCAGGTTGGGCTCATCGGTGCGGCGCAAATAGGTCAATTCCAGAACCTGGCCGATGGAAGTTTGAACCAGCCGGGCTGAGGGACGATAGGTGTTGTGCGAGGAGAAAGGATCCAGGCCGAAACCAAACTCCTCGATATTCCTCCATCCGTCGCGGTCTGGGTCAGCATCCTGACCACTGATCTCCGGATCGAGCAACTCGCCAGGGAAAAAGTTCAACTGCTGCCAATAGGAAAAGGCGTCCAGTTCAATGTATTCGACTGCATCCAGCCAGGCTGCATCGGCTCCGTCACTCAGGATTTCGTCCTTGGTGTAAACCCATTCCAGAATATGAATGCCGGGGGGAATTAAAATGGACATGTCTTCCCAATCCACTTCACCTGAGCGATAAAGGAAGAGTTCATCATCGATCAGGAAATCGAGGAAGTCGTAATCCTCTTCAGACGAGACTTTCCAGAAAAAATAGAGGAGACCAGGACCTGAGACAGCGGTTCTCTGGCTGGATTGCCCGCCGTCGCCGATGGGGCCGCTTTGCATGGCGCTTTCTCCATCAGCCGTGACTGCCACCTGAGGAAACCATGGGGCCGCATCATCATCCATCCAGTTCAACCCTGGCGAATTCAAAGTGTAATCAACCAGTTCGGCACGGTCAAAAACGAAAACCTCCGCCGCCCGGCTTGTGGTGGTGCCAAAGCTGTTGGTGACCACAACGGAATATAATCCCTGCTGATCTGACGTCAGATCGCGGAGTGTCAACGTGGCACCCGTGGCCCCGTCCATCCTCTCGCCGCCAAAAAACCATTGGTAGGAAAATGGCGGATTTCCAGAAACTTCAAGGTCAATCGTGACCTCGCTGCCCACAATTCCGCTCTGATCCTGAGGATGCCTCACCACCACCGGACTCTCCGTATTGAAGGACGCAAAAGCAAATGCGTCCAGCCAGCCGGCATCAGCTCCATCCGATGCAATCTCATCCTTGAAATAGATCCAGGTGAGTGTGTGAATCCCTTCGGGAATATTCCAGATCACTTCCTCCCAATCCCAAAAACCTGAGATCTGGTCGATCAACTCGTCGTCCACAAGGAAACTCAAAAAATCATATCCATATTCAGATGAAGCCGACCACCAGAAGGAAATCTGCCCGGGTCCCACGACGGTTGTGGTCAATTCACTGAAATCGTTGTCCTGGATCACGCCACTCTGCAAAGCATCGACACCATCCCAGGTCACGCTGGTCTGCATCGACCAGGGTGAAGCCCCGCCTGTGGACCAGAGAACTTCGGAATTGTCCATTGCCTGCCCCAGGGCCTGGGAGGTGACATTGACATGAACCCGGGCTGCATCACTGAGCGAGGAGCCGAAAGGGCTGATCACCCGCACCTGGTACTCCCCTGCATCCGATGGGACGGCATCAGGCCGCACAAAATTGAATTCTGATTCACCCGGGATAGTGACTCCGTTGCGGGTCCAGACATAGGTGAATGGACCGAGGCCACTGGCTTCGACGACCAATTCGATTGGATCTCCATTGTTGACGGTCACTGCTGCCGGGTGTTTGGTGATCGCAGGAGCCAGTTGGAGTTGAACCACGGTCAACTGAGCCTCGCGACTGGTATCGGATCCGACCGGGTTGGTGGCACGCAGGCTGTAGGCACCCGAATCCTGCACCTGGAGGTCGGTCAGTGTGAGTGTCAAACTGGTTTGGCCAGGCAGATCCAGATTGCCTTTGCGCCACTGGTACTGGATCGGTGGTGTGCCGGTGACACTGGCTGTGAGACTGACGCTTCCACCCTCCTGAATGGTTTTATTGACGGGATGCATGGCGATGCGTGCCGGCAATGGTTGCGGTGTCACGGTGAGAAGCATGATCCCACTGGTGGCGGTACCCGCTTCATTGCCAACCACCACGGAATACCGGCCATGGTTATTGGCCGAAACAGATGGGAAATCCAGGCGATTGGACGTGGCATCCGGCAGGATTGCACCATCCTTAAACCATTGGTATGAAAGTGGTTCCGCGCCATTGGCCAGCACCATCAGGAAGGCGGCTGAGCCTTCAACCACAGCCTGGCTGCGCGATTCGCTGAGAATCGTGGGCGCGGCAGCAGCCGTGCTTTCAAATTGAAACTGATCCAGATATCCGCGGTCCTCGCCCTTGGATAAACTGGCATCCTTGACGTACTGCCAACGCAATTCATGAGTGCCTTCGGACAAAGTCAATTCCTTGCGTGTCCAGTCCACCTCACCTGAGATGGAATCCGTTCGGACATTATCCACCAGAAGGTCCAATGTATCATTATTGCGTTCGGAGGACACTTTCCAGAAGAAGCGTGCCTTCCCCGGACCGGTGACCTGAGTGGAAGCCATAGTGCCCTGTCGAGCAGCGACGCGACCACTGGCTCCCGCACTGATGCCATCCCGGCTGACCACATTCTGGCCATCCCACAAGGTGTTGCCACTGGTGAGAAAAGTACGGTTGCTGGCATTGACTGCTTCAGAGAGTTCCGGTTTTTCGATAACCCCCAGCAGGCGCATTCCCAGGGTGGCTGAGCCTGCACTATTGGAGATTGTGACCTGATATTCGGCAATGTCCGCCGCGGAGAAATCAGTGATCTGGAGGCTTGATGTGTTTGCTCCGTTGATCAGCTTTCCATCCCGGCGCCAGGCGAATGTCAATGGAGCCGCCCCGTTCGCTGACACCATGAACGCCACGTCGGAACGCTGAGTGACTGTGACCTCCTGCTCACTGGCCACCGTGGTGCCATTGAAGGTGAAGTCAGTGATTTCAGGGAACTCCGGCACTGAGGTGAGTGACATCGATTTCATCAGATTGGCAACCCCACCCGTGCGCACCTTGCCAATAAGACGATCACTCCGCGACACACCAGCATAGAGCCGGTGAATCAGAGTGCGGTAATCTTCGGAGGGAAACTGTGCCTTGAGCAACGCCAGCATGCCGGATACGTGGGGCGCCGCAAAGGACGTGCCAGAGACCATGGTGTATTCGTTGTCCGCTTTAGAACTCAGACTGAGAATATTGTCACCGGGGGCAGCGAGGTCCACCAGACGCTCGCCATAATTGGATTGACGCGAGAGGGTGCCACTCCGTGTGATAGCGGCGACGGCCACCATGTTGTCGAAGGGGTAATTGGATGGATAATGGGCCACAAGGTCATTATTATCGCCATCGTTGCCTGCGCTGGAGACGAAGAGGATTCCGTCCTGTCTCAAGCGTTGCAGGGCATCGATCATGGACTGGCTCACGGTGCCGCTGAGCAATCCACCCTGTTGCCAGCTGGCATTGATGATGTGC
>JAJOIW010000146.1 GCA_021209225.1 Verrucomicrobiota bacterium | reverse complement strand
TCGGAGCGGAACCAGTCTGCCAACCAATCGAGCAGCTCAGGATGAGTCGGCACTTGCCCCATTATCCCCATGTCATCCACAGTCTTCACCAGGCCCTCACCGAATAAATGATACCAGATACGATTCACATAGACCCTGGCAGTCAGTGGGTTCGCGTCAGATAACAACCATTGGGCAAATTCATACCGGCCTGAACTGGATTGGGGAACCTCGTCGACGCGGACCAATCCTTCCATGAATCCCCTGCTTGCTTTTGGTCCACGATTTCTGGGATTGCCACGGATGTGAACATATTCGTCGCGCCCATATCCCTCAACCATGGATGGAACCCTTGATGGCGATGGCATCTCATCCGACAGACGACGGATCTTCGCCAATACTTCCTGAATTTCCGGATTGGCGGAGGGGGAAAGCAGCTGGCTCTGGATTAATGCGTTGATCCACTCCGCTTGGGCTGGGTTGAGTGACTGGGCATTCTGCCTGAGAGAATCCATTGCGGAAGCGGTGCGTTCCCAGAACCCCCCCTGCCCGGTTCCGTCCATGGCTTGTGGAGGATTCAAGTGATCTGACAGGACCACCTTGTATACAGCCCCGGTGGCTCGAGCGGAGGATCCTGGCCCAGCTAGATCCGCCTCGGCAAAATCATTGATTTGCAGGTAGGCATCGGATCCAACCCACATGCTGAGATTGAATGTCATCCAGCGTGGGGCTATCCAGTTGGGCTTCTTTTTGATGTCATCATAAATGGGTCCGCGGATCATGTTGAAATTCTCCATGACCACGTTGATTCTGGCATCTTTCCCGGAGCAGAGAACATGGAGGAAGGGCTTATCAATGACAAAGGTCGGACCCGATGCAGTTCCTTCAAGTCGCGGGTCCATCTTTCCGGAATGAATCCCGGGAAACACCGCGAAACTCAGGTCATCCCCATCAAACACCAGATCGCCAGTGGAGACGAGGGCGTCGTCAAAAGCTTCCTCGAGCATTTTCCAATCAGAAAATGAGTCCGCATTCATGCCAGGACCAATGTCCGGCCAGGACACGGAAGAATCCGGTTGCCCCCGATTGAGGACCGAATCTGAAAAGAGCCGGAGCGGGTGCCCTGACTCCTTCCGCATTCCATCAACAACTGAAGTGGCCAGAGCCGACAGGCGCTGAATGGGTATTCCGTGCCGCTCGGATAATTGAGCCAGATCCCCGGAAATTCCCAAAGGTTGATTGGTGGACGGACTGAAATACACAGGAGAATTTGAAAAGACAATGTGGTCGACTCCGACGTTGCCCCATCCATCCGGGTGGTCGTCAATTATTTTAAGCTTCAGAGTTTTGCCCTGCCATAGGGCCAGGTTGATAGTGACAGGGTGGAGTCTGTTCTCATTTTTTCCCGCCTGATGGAACACCACCTCATTGTCCAGGAGGAGTTGGATACCGGTGCGGTTTTTATGTGCGCCACCACCCAGTAAGCAATGCAGGTAGTGGTGATGAATGGGGATAGCTTCGCTGGTGAGTGAACCTTTGCGTGAGTCTGAGGAAGTGTCGACACCTTTTTCCAGGGGCCGGTTATGGCTGTTGACCAGGTATTGACCAATGGCGGCCATGTCCCCCTGGTAGTTGGCAGCTTCAGAAACTTTCAGTGGGCGAATGCCGAATGCATCGCCCTCCACCTGCCACTTTCCTGCGAACGATCCACTTTCAAAGTCATCGTAAAGGACATCTGAGGATTCACTGGATGTATTGGAAGCAAAGAGGTTTTGCAGGATACCCATTTCGACTTTGAGTTGATCCAGTTGGGAGGTGAAGTGTTTGGGAATCTCGTGGGCCAGTTGAGTCCGGAGGGACCGGATTTGCTGGATATGCCCGCCCCGGATTTCCGGAGAATCGATGGAGGACTGATGGTAGCGGGAACTTGTCAGACTGCCGAACAAGGCATAGTAATCCCGGGTGGAGATGGCATCAAATTTGTGGTCATGGCAGCGGGCACAGGAAACGGTGAGACCTAAAAAGGACTTGGTCAGGACATCCACCTGGTTGTCCGTGACTTCCGCTTGATTTCCCAGCAAATCGACGGGCGAATGAACCTGCTGACCCAACCAGTAAAATGACGTCCCTATCACCGATTCATTGGAGTTGTCCGATGGATTGCGTCTGGGTTGGTCGAGACAGTCCCCTGCGACATGCTCCAGGACAAACTGGTCATAGGGGACGTCCGCATTGATTGCACGGATAAGATAGTCCCGGTATTTCCAGGCATTGGGCAATGTGTAATCAAATTCATGTCCGAGAGTTTCAGCGTATCGGGTGAGATCCAACCAATGTTGCGCCCATTTTTCCCCATATGCCGGCGACCGGAGTAATTCGTCAATCAGAGCATCGATCGATTGCCCGGAAGGCATCCATCGGATCATGTCCTCCGGGCTCGGGGGCAATCCAGTCAGGTCAAAGAATAACCGCCGTATGAGTGTGGGTTTGTCAGCCTCGGCGGCTGGAGACAATCCCGCATGGGACAATTTCTCACCAATGAATAAATCAATCGCATTCCGCGGATGTGCATGTGCCTGAGCCGGGGGCAACTGGGGGCGGATGGGCGGAGATTTCCACCAATGGGCAGCAAGCCGCTTTGCCAGATCAAACGAGGAATTGGACGACTCACCCGGCTGGGATTGGAGGTCCGCTGGCCATGCGGCACCCATTTCGATCCACTGGCTGATCAGTTGAATCTCAGAGTCGGGAAGTTTGGTTTTGGGAGGCATCTGGAGGTCGACATTGGCATAGCTGATGGCTTCAAAGAGTCGGCTTGCCGACGGGGATCCCGGCTGGACAACCATACCACTCTCGCCGCCCAGGGAAAACCCGGCCTGAGTGTCGAGACGCAATCCACCTTTGATTTTTCCAGCGGCACTGTGGCATTCGTAACATCGCTCAATAAAGATGGGGCGGATCTTTTTTTCAAAAAATTCAGTGTTGCCCACCGCCACCTGGCATGGCCACACGCAGCTGACCAACCCGACAAGGGGGCCCAGAAAAGCAATAGCCAATTGGTTCAATCGTATGGTCATGGCTTCAGACTATCGCTGACTCCCATGGGAATCAAGATTCCAATCCCGAAGCTGGCAAATTGCCAAAGAATGTGTTTAAGTTTGAGTCAGAGCTGTCGAAAAATGGGATAGCGACACATCCTGAAGCAGGGCAGAATGATCCAGGAGTCCAAATCTGAGCGCATCGTGTCCACATCATGGAGCGAAAAGGCGGCAAACCGGATTCAACGCGGGTTGAAACCAGAAGCATAAAACTATGATTTATATAAGAACAAAATCCAAGATGGCCGGATCCATGGGGAAGTTTGGAGCGATGGCTGGATTCCTGTCGGTGGCCCTGAACTGCATGACATTGGGGACCGCAGCTCCAAGTTACTCACCGACCTTTGTGGCCACCGCGACAGAAATCCGCCCGGCTTCGAGCGACGGGAAGCTTTCTGCTTTCACCTATCTGTCGTTCCAGCAGATGCCTGCTGAGGTGTGCCGGGGAGTGATCACCCAGCTGACCGCACAATCCGTTCAGGACACCCTGTGCACATTGCCCGCCGGAAAACTCAATTTTAACAGTAAACAAGGTGGCTACTTCCTCCATATTCTGACCGGGAATGCCGCGGGAATGCGCGCTGACATCACCAGCAATACCGGCGATGGAACCATTCAGATCGCACGGGATCTGAGCCGCATCGCCAAACCGGGCGATCAATTTGCCATCAGAAAGCATTTCACCATCGCCAGTGTCTTCGGCAAAGTGAATGAGAAATCCGCCCTGACTGCCGGACAGAGCATTGACGGGTTTGACAATCTTATCCTGGTGAAAAACGATGGGTCGACACAGCGGTATTTCCATGTCGGCACCGATCCGCGCTTCAGTTTGTGGATGGACCAGGACTTCAGGGAATCGGGCGGGGTTCATCTGGATGCCTTCCAGGGGATGATCATCCGCCGCACCAGTCCAGAATCCACATTTGTCTACAACACCGGAGTTGTCCACGATGTGCCAACCCTGATTGAGATTCATCCTGGCTTCAACCTGATCGGGACCGGCAATTCTCAAACCGCAATAACCCTGGATCAACTGGGGCTGGTCTCCGCATCCAGTTCCGATGGAATCGCCAGTGCCTCGAATCCAGCCCAGGCTGACAACATTGTGATTTTTGACGAAAACGGCCAGGGGAATACTTATTTCCATCTCAAATACACCAATGTCACAGGATGGTATTCCTTCGATTTCAAAGAAGCCGGCCAGGTGGAGATTCTTCCCGGCCAGGCATTCTACATCAACCGATTGCCTTCAAATGGGGCATTCGGATGGTTCCCACCGGAGGAGTGACTCCGAATCATCCCGATCATCCACTCATCCCGCTGACCATGTTTGAATCCCTTGAGTGGGATTTTTTTGCGTCGATCCATTCAGGCATCATGCGTGGGCCAGGTCTGAAGAAATAAAGATGAGGCAGATTGACGCCGTGAGTTTCAAATATACTTTGTGGCCGGAAACTACGACTAGCGGTGAAAAATCTCATTTTTTTGTATGGAGGCATGTCCATTGTGACATGGATGGCTGTTATGGGGAATGCCTTGGATGTCCGGGCGAAGGACGCCGATTCGGATTGGAACCAGTGGAGAGGTCCCACCCGGGACAGTGTCATCCGGAACCAGCCATTTCCGGAATCCATAGCCCACAACGATCTGGTTGTGGATTGGAAAGTCCGGTTGGAGCCAAGTTATTCATCGCCCGTCATTGTTGGGGACCGGGTTTTCACCACTGAAACGCTGGATAAGAAGCAGGAATCCGTCAAAGCCTTCAACCGGCGCACCGGTGAACTCCTATGGCAACAAACCTGGGATGGCTCCATGAAGGTGCCCTTCTTTGCGGCATCCAATGGAAGTTGGATCCGTTCCACTCCAGCCTACTCTGACAACCGCCTCTACGTCGGTGGGATGAGGGATGTTCTGAAATGCCTCAATACGGATGATGGAAGCATTGTTTGGTCGATCGATTTTCCGGAAATGTGGGAGACCAAACTGCCCTCATTCGGATTTGTCAGCTCTCCATTGGTTGAGGGGGACCATGTTTATGTGCAGGCCGGAGCAGCCGTGGTGAAAATCAATAAGTCCGACGGACAAATCGTCTGGAAATCGATGGAAGACAAAGGTGGCATGATGGATAGCGCCTTTTCGAGTCCGATTCTTGCCGACATCCATGGCATGCGCCAGTTGGTGGTGCAGACACGCGAAGACCTGGCCGGACTGGACCTGAGCACCGGGTCAGTGCTCTGGCAGATCGAAGTCCCATCCTTCCGAGGTATGAATATCCTCACACCAACCATCCAGAATAACTCCATCTTCACTTCATCCTATAAAAATAAAAGCTGGCTCTATGAGATCCAGAAACACGATCCCAACCAAACCTGGTCGGCAAAAGAATCCTGGGTTGGCAGAAGCCCAGCCTACATGTCTTCCCCGGTTCTGATCGACAACCATTTGTATGTCCACCTCCAGAGCCAGAGACTGGTGTGTATCGATTGGTCCACCGGCGAGACTCGATGGACCAGTGAACGCAGCTTCGGGAAATACTGGTCCATGATTGCTCAGGGGGACAAAATTCTGGCCCTGGACCAGAATGGAACTCTCTATTTGGTGCTCGCGGATCCGGAAAAATTAATCCTGTTGCAGGAAAGGAAAGTCTCCGATGAGGACACGTGGGCCCACCTCGCCATCTCGGGGAATCAGATCTTCATCCGGGAACTCAACGGACTCATAGCCATGTCATTTGATCCGAACAAAAAATTTGCCCATTCGATCGAGCCCAAAAGCATTGAATGAATTGTCCGACTCATAGGGATGCGAACATTTGGATCATGTCTTTTGAGTCTTTTGGTTTTTTTCTGTGAGCCGGGTGATGGATGCAGTCAGATATTACCGGATTCAGCGGGTTGGGGGTATGTGTTGCAGGCGGATGAGTATGCTTCCAGCCCGGAAGCGGCCGTCGCCCGGTTTTCCCAGTGCAACCGCGATATCCTTGTGATGGACTTCAGCTACGATGGATCCCGTCAATCCATGTGGAAAAAAGATCACATCCAATCCATCAAATCGGCCGGGCCAAAGTCACCAAAGCATGTCATAGCGTATCTATCTATCGGGGAAGCTGAGGAATATCGCCATTATTGGCAATCCGGGTGGGATCCGGAAATGGATGGAACCCTCGCCCCCAATGCCCCGGATTTCCTTGTCTCAGAAAACCCGGAATGGGAGGGAAATTACAAAGTGCGCTTCTGGCGTAAGGACTGGCAGAACCTGATACTGGATTACCTGTCCCTGATCCAGTCACAAGGGTTTGATGGTGTCTACCTGGATATAGTCGATGCTTTTGAATTCTTTGAATTCGATCCGGAATCAAAAAAATATGTGGACGGTCGGGTCAATGCAGAAACTGGCCAGACCTATCGGGACGACATGGTGGACTGGGTGGTGGAGATTGCCACCAAAGCACGATTGAGGAATCCGGATTTTTTCATAGTTCCTCAGAATGGTGTTCAGCTTTTATCGCAGGCGAGGTACCGGAAAGTCATTTCGGCGGTTGGGGTTGAGGACTTATGGACCGATGGGCAGGCACTCCAGCCCGAGGACCACGTGGCATACCAACTTCAATACATTCAATCAGCCCGCACATCCCGGATTCCGGTCGTGGTCATCGAATATGGAAAAAAGCAGAGCCATAAAATCCTGGTGTATTTCACAAGCTCAAAAGCTGGGATTGTCCCTGCTTCTGACGAACCGGGGATTGACAATTCCAGGGGCTGCCTATCCATCCAGATCCACCCATCATCCATGATGGCACATGGCATCCCACAGCCCGGCCACCTGAGAAAAAATCTGGAGTTGTGCCCAGGAATTTTTTGAATCCCGCTTTTCATGGCAGGATGAATCGGGTATAAGGTCGAGAGGATTATCCAGAAAATGGCAGAATACTTACCGAACATCCGAAAAATCGTATACGAAGGCCCAACCACAAAAAACCGCCTGGCTTTCCGGCACTACAATCCTGAAGAGGTTATTGAAGGGAAGACCATGAAAGATCATTTCAGGTTCTCCGTGGTTTACTGGCATACGTTCCGCAATCCACTGTCTGACCCCTTTGGTGTGGGCACCGCAATCCGCCCATGGGACGACGGGACTGACTCCGTGCAGAATGCACAAAACCGTGTTCGTGTCGCCTTTGAATTCATGGAGAAACTGGGGACACCCTATTACGCTTTCCACGATCGTGACGTGGCGCCTGAAGGATCGACGCTGTCCGAATCCAATGCCAATCTGGATGCTGTGGCCAAAGTTCTCAAAGAGGAACAGGAACGCACCGGGATCAAGCTGCTTTGGGGCACTGCCTGCCTGTTTGCCAATAGACGATTCATGCATGGAGCTGCCACCAGCTGCAATGCCGACGCTTTCGCTTACGCCGCCGCTCAGGTCAAGAAGGCTTTGGAAGTCACACACATGCTTGGCGGTGAGGGATATACGTTCTGGGGCGGGCGAGAAGGATATTCGACCCTGCTCAATACCGATATCAAACGCGAAATGGATCACCTCGGCGCCTTCATGAACATGGCGGTCGACTATAAAAAGAAAATTGGTTTCAGCGGCCCATTCTACATCGAACCAAAACCAAAAGAACCAACCAAGCATCAATATGATTCCGACGTGGCTGCCTGCGTGAATTTCCTGAGGCAGTACGACCTGATGGATCATTTCAAGCTGAATATTGAAGCCAACCATGCCACACTTGCTGGCCATAGCCTGCATCATGAGTTGGAGACAGCGGTGTCCTGCGATATGCTGGGATCGATTGATGCCAACACCGGAGATATGCTCCTGGGATGGGATACCGACCAGTTCCCCACCAGTGTCTATGAAACCACCCTGGCTATGCTGTCCATCATGAAAATGGGCGGCTTCTCAACCGGGGGGGTCAACTTCGATGCAAAAGTCCGCCGCGAAAGCTTTGAAGTTGAGGACCTGCTCCATGCGCACATCGGTGGAATGGACGCATTCGCCAAGGGCCTCAAAGTGGCCGCAAAAATGCGCGCGGATGGAGTACTCGAAAACTTTATCAAACAACGCTACAGCTCATGGGATTCGGGGATCGGCTCGTCCATAGAACAAGGCAAGGAATCCTTCGAATCACTGGAGAAGTATATGCTTTCCAAAGGTGAAGCCACACCGAATTCCTCTGGCAGACAGGAGATGCTGGAGAATATTCTCAACGATTACCTGTTCAGCTGATCGTATCAATTCATTGATTCTGCTTTTCAGGACACAACCGCCCCATGGGGCGGTTGTTTATTTTCCGGGCCGGAATCAGGCAGGAGTGCCAGAAAGTCGGCCTCAGATAAAATGCGAACCCCAAGGGATTGGGCTTTTTCAAGTTTCGACCCGGCATCGTCCCCTGCCAGAACAAACGAGGTTTTCCTGGACACTGAGGCGGACACTTTTCCTCCGAACCGCTCGATCATCTCTGTCGCTTGCTGGCGTTTCAATGTGGGGAGAGTCCCCGTCAGAACGATGCTTTGACCAGTGAATATCCTCGTGGCACCGGATTGAGCATTCCAGTGGGATTCCTCCACAAGCAAGCCGTGATTTGTCAATTCAAGGATGAGGCTCTGATTTTCCGGGTCCGCAAACCAATCCAGAATGGATGTGGCCACGACGTCTCCGATGTCCTCAATGGAGACTAACTGCTCATGGGTGGCCTGAGACAATCCAGACAGGGATCCGAATTCTTTAGCCAGGGATTTGGCGGTGCTGGCACCGACATGCGGGAGACCTAAGGAATATATCAACCGCCATAATTCCCGCTTGCGGCTGGCTGCAACCCCATCCAGAAAATTCTGAGCTGATTTGTCGGCCATACGTTCGAGGGAGGCGACCTGGGCGATATCGAGCCGGTAAAGATCCGCCGGGGTGCGGACCAGATCGCTTTCAACAAGTTGACGTATCAGAACCTCCCCTCCCCCTTCAATGTCCATTCCTCCCCGCGAGCACCATTGAATGAGACGTCCTCTCACCTGAGCCGGACAAGAGCGGTTTGGACAACGGTAAATTGTGCTTCCCGAGGATTCATGGCTTTCTTTCACAATCTCCGTGGCGCATTCAGGGCAATGGGTGGGGAAATGGAAAATCCTCTCTGATCCGTTCCTTTCGCCCAATTCCACCCGAACCACGGCGGGAATGACTTCGCCTGCTTTTTCCACCAGGACCCAATCTCCAATGCGCACGTCCTTGCGTTTCATGTCATCTTCATTATGGAGGGTTGCCCTGGAGACGGTGCTTCCGGCGATGAGGATCGGGTCGAGTTCCGCGACAGGTGTCAGCACACCGGTGCGGCCGACCTGGACCACGATATCTCTCAACCGGGTCAGTTGCTGCTCAGCTTCAAATTTATACGCCATGGCCCAGCGTGGGGATTTGGAGGTATTGCCCGCCTCCTCGCGCAGGCGCATGGAATTCAGCTTGATGACTGCTCCATCGGTTTCATAGGGCAGTTCCTTTCTCATGGAATTCAATTCCTCAAGCGCCCCGAGAATGGATGCCGCATCCCGGCACACCCAGTACCGATGGGGACCAGGCAACCCCAATGAGGTCAACATCTCCAGAAACTCAACATTCGTCTCAGGCGCCACATCGATATCCATGACGCCAAATCCATAAAAGATGACATCCAATGGCCGCTCAGAAACCAGCCGGGAATCCAATTGCTTCAATGATCCGGCTGTGGCATTCCTGGGATTGGCAAATGCGGGATCCCCCGAGGCAAGGCGTTTTTCATTGAGTTTGACGAACCCACTCCTGGGCATAAAGACCTCGCCCCGGACTTCGAGGACCGAACCGGGATTTTTTTTTAACTGGTGGGGAATGGATCGGATAGTTTTGAGGTTCGAGGTGATGTCATCGCCTACGGTTCCATCGCCGCGGGTCAGTCCCTGTCTGATCTGCCCGTTCTCATAACGCACAGCAACAGCAACCCCATCCACTTTGGGTTCAAGTGTGAATTCCAGTGGCTGGTTGGGAAAGAGTCGCTCAAGCTTTTTGATGAAGGCAACCACCTCATTGGCTGAGTAAGTATTGTCCAGACTCAACATGGGTGCCTGGTGAGGCACAGAACGGAACCCATCCAGCACTTCCCCCCCGACACGTTGCGTCGGAGAATCGCTCGTGATCCACTCCGGGTGAAGCCTTTCAATATCGAGCAACTGACGATAGAGACCGTCATATTCCCGATCGCTGATGGCTGGCTGAGCCAACACATAATAAGCATAGTCATGCGATCGAATTTTTTCGACTAAACTGTCATATTGCCCGCGATCAGGTGCCATAACTCCTACCGATACTAAAGCTTCCTTACCCGGACCACAAAAAAGATTTCTTAAATCCATTCCCGGCATGGGCCGGATTTCATACTGACAGGCCCGGGAGAAATCGCTATAAACAAGTCATGCCACAACCTGATCTGAGCCTCGTCCGGCTTTTCATCCTCCTGACCTGCCACCTGGGGACTCCGGGGAATATTCTGGCGGATACGGATTGGAAATATTATCTGGGCTCAGCTTCCAGCAGCCAGTATTCCGAAGCCAGCCAGGTGACTCCCGGGAATGTATCCAGGCTGGCCCCAGCCTGGACATACCAGGCAGGTGGCAAGGATCCACAAAACCGATCCCAGATCCAATGCAACCCGCTGATGGTGGATGGCAAAATTTTCGCCACCTCCCCCGATCTGGTCCTGTTTGCTTTGAATGCCCAAACAGGTGAGGAAGTGTGGCGATGGGATCCAGCATCCATCGCCGGACTGCAGAAATCAGGTGTCAACCGGGGATTGGTCTACTGGAACGATGGCCAGCGCGGACGCATCATCTACGGCAACGACAAATTTCTCCATGCTGTTGATGCAGAAACAGGAACACGCATCGGATCGTTTGGAAACCAGGGCTCCGTGAACCTGATGGATGGACTCGGCCGCAATATCGATGGGCTCCAGCTTCAGGCCAACACCCCTGGCATTGTCTATAAGGACCTGCTGATCGTGGGGATGCGGCTGGGCGAAGGCCCCGCCCCCGCTGCCCCAGGACACATCCGGGCATACAATCTTCGTTCCGGCAAACTCGTCTGGAGATTCAACACCATTCCCCAACCTGGTGAATACGGTCATGAAACCTGGCCCCCCAATGCCCATCAATATATCGGGGGAGCCAATGTCTGGACCGGCTTTGCCCTCGACGAAATCCGCGGGATTGTCTACTGCCCAACCGGATCCGCAGCCTTTGACTTCTGGGGAGGCAACCGCCTTGGTGACAATCTTTTCGCCAATTGCCTGATTGCTTTGGATGCCGAATCGGGATCCAGGCTCTGGCACTTCCAATTTGTTCACCACGATTTATGGGATCGCGATCTGCCAGCTCCACCGAATCTGTTGACCATCCACCGGAATGGAAAAGCGATGGACGTAGTGGCCCAGGTCACCAAATCCGGCCATGTATTTGTCTTTGATCGGGTGACTGGGGAACCGGTTTTTCCCATTGAGGAGATAGCAGTGCCACAATCATCCCTTCAAGGGGAAGCCACATCGCCCACCCAACCCGTACCACTCAAACCAGCCCCCATCTCCCGTCAGCTTTTTTCCTGGGATGAGATCACGGACGTCTCTCCCGGTGCTCACAGGGAAATATTGGAGAGGTTTTCAAATATCCGGCCACATGTCCCTTTTGCTCCCCCGAGCATGGAGGGCACAATTATTTTTCCCGGATTTGATGGGGGTGCTGAATGGGGTGGTGCGGCAACCGACCCGGATGGCATCCTGTATGTCAATGCCAATGAAATGCCCTGGATTCTCACCATGGTGGAAACCAAACCTGATGGTGATGCGCGTGTCACCGATGGACAGGTGATTTATTCACAAATCTGTGCTGTCTGCCACGGGATGGACAGGCAGGGAAATGCCGCGCAGAATGTGCCCTCACTCCTCAATCTGGGCAACAAATGGAAACCTGCGGACACCATGAACCTGCTGGCATCCGGACGCGGTGTCATGCCCTCATTCGCCTTCCTGAGCCAGGCTCAGAAACAAGCACTGACAGAGTTTCTCCACGACCTGCCCTCAACCGTTCCGCAATCCGGAGCAGAGGCTGCGGATGTCATTGGCAATAGCCCATATTCATCCACTGGATATCATCGGTTCCTGGACTCTCAAGGTCACCCGGCCATAAAACCACCGTGGGGAACCCTCAATGCCATCGATCTCAATACCGGAGATTACATCTGGAAAGTACCACTCGGAGAATGGGAGGATCTTGCCAAGGCCGGAATTCGTGGAACCGGCACAGAAAATTACGGTGGTCCGGTTGTCACGGCGGGTGGGCTGGTTTTCATAGCTGCCAGTCGGGATGAACACATACGGGCATTTGAAAAGTCCACCGGTCGGGAGTTGTGGAAATACCGGCTCCCGGCTGCTGGATACGCCACCCCGACCGTCTATTCCATTGGCGGAAAGCAATTTATAGTCATCGCCTGTGGAGGTGGAAAGATTGGGACTCCCAGCGGGGATTCGTATATCGCCTTTGCCCTGCCGGAATAACATCTTAAAAAATGAAACTAAAAATGAATAGAGGATGGAGGCTTTTGCCTGGCAGCATGATGCTGTTGTTCATGTGGGTATCCGGGCTCCGGGGTGAGACCGTCCCCACTTCAACCCACTCATGGTATCATTCTGTCCGCATAGGCATGGAAGTGGGGCCAACGGGTCCGCAATCCTCGGCTGGTCCACCGGATATGGTTTACGCCCGGCAATTCAATGGGGGCGATATTCTGCGGGAAAGCATTCAGGCCGGTTCGGAATACATGGTGATCTGGGGGCGGGATGGTGAGTTCAGCTACTATAACTCAAAAATCCAGCCCAAAGCCCCGGGACTTGGCCATCGGGACCCGCTTCAGGAAGCGGTGGATGTGGCCCGTGAGAGCAATCATCCATTGATCGTCTATTGTGTATTGCAGTATCCGGCGCACGATTTAAGAAATCATCCGGAATGGAGGATGGTCGAGCCGGACGGGAAGCCTATAGATTATCTGGTCTGTTATAATTCCCCGTATCGTGCGCATGTGCTTTCGATCCTGGATGAGCTGATGGAATACGACATGGATGGATTCCACCTGGACATGGTGGACCAGGGGTTTGGTCCGCCGCATGGATGCTGGTGCTCCCATTGCCAGTCACTATTTGAAAAGACCTACCATCAACCCATGCCGGCACAGGCTAAGTCCTGGGATGCGGATTGGGACCGGATACTGGAATTCCGATATGAATCGAGCCGCCGCTTCGAGGTGGAACTGGTGGAACACATCCGCCGGACCAGACCAGGACTGACGGTTGATTTCAATTATCATGGAAACCCACCATTCTCCTGGGAGGTGGGGCAATTGCCGGTCATGCACGCGAACACGGCGGATTTCGTGACTGGCGAGACCGGATTATGGGGGTTCAGTGCTCTGGGAGTTGGTTTGAATGCCCAGTTTTATCGGGCTGCCACCCCGGGCAAACCATACCAGGTTGCCATTCAAAGAGGTGTCCGCATGTACCACGATCAGACCACCCGTCCATTGAATGATATGCTTTGGGAGACCATGACCCTGCTCTCTCATGGGGCGTTTGTGACCATGATCGACAAAACCGCCTTCGATGGCTCCCTCGATCCCATCGCTTATCAAAGATTTGGCCAGCTCTTTAAGGAAGTTCGGCGCAAAAAAAATCTGTTCGGGCACACACCTGTTTACGATGTCGGACTGTATTTCAGTTCCCGATCCAGGGATTGGTATGGACGGGATGAACCAGCCAGATATTTCAAAGCCTTTCAAGGGGCTCACAAAGCCTGCGTCTACGATCATCTGCAATTTGGCGTGCTTCACAGTGACAATCTGAGCCTCGATGGGATGCGTCAGTTCCCGGTGATCTGCATCCCGAATGCCCCTATCCTGCATTCAGAGAATGAGGTGGAATTATTCCGTCGCTATGTTCAAATGGGTGGCCACCTGGTGATCACCGGATGGACCGGAACCATGGATTGGACTGGCAAGCCCCAGCCAGTGAATGCGCTGGCCGCACTGCAAGGGGCCGAAGTGGTGTCCCGGATGGATACCACAGACAACTGGGTCAGTCTCCCCATAGCCGAAGAGTCCCCGTTTCCAGAATGGACTGGAACTATTCCGGGGAACTGGCCATTTCTGGTGCGCGGTCCCGGCGTGATTTATCGCGCCACCACAGCTCAAACGATAGGTCAGCTGTGGAGACCGCACAGGTCCGTGCAGCATGCTCTGGGTCAGGGCAACCCGGAATGGCCGATGAGCCCATCTGAGCCGGTGGGGCCAGCCATTCTGGTTCATTCTATTCCAAACGGTGGAAAAGTCGTCACGATCGCTTCATCACCGGATTATTCATGTGCCACCGACCATTACCTGCCGGAAACACGTCGGCTCCTGACGCAGATTATCAGGCAGCTCAACCCAACTCCCCCGGTTCAGGTGACCGCCCCGGCACATGTCGAAACAGTCATCACTCACGAGCCAGACAGG
>JAJOIW010000020.1 GCA_021209225.1 Verrucomicrobiota bacterium | reverse complement strand
AAGCGAAGCCGAACCAGAGGATCATCCAACCGGCGAAGACCCAGAAGAAGGTGGATTTGGGGCGGGTTTTCCAGATTTGAATGGCGGCCAGGGCGAGAAGCAAGCAGCTCCAGAAGTAGAATGGGTTGAGGAGAGTGAGAGCGATGTTGACGATATTGAGTGGGTCCGGAATGGAGAGAAAGAGGGCGAGAGATGGACTGGCATCCAGTCGCCCAGTGGTGAATACGAGGATGAGTTTGACACAAAGTTCGAGGAAAAGAGGCATCATGGAGAGGCCAGCCACCTCGAGAGTGGGGTTGAGAGAGGGGAATTTGTCGAAGACAGCGCGAAGCAGGATCCAGAATGCACCTGTGACCATGACAAGCCGGGCGGCCGTTTCCATGATGGCCCGGGTGGAATTGATGAAGATGAAAAAGAATGGCTGGATTTTATTTTCCATGTCGTCCAGGGCCTGTCTTTTTAATTCTGGCTCGATTCCCTGCTGGGTCATTTTTGCTTCGCTGGCCTGGAGGTGGGCGGATTTGGCCTGCTGGAAGATGGCGGGTTTGGAGAACATGGCGATCTGGCTGATGATTTCAATCACAATGATGAAGACAAGGGCCCATTTCCAGCGCCAGGCATTCGGGAGGGATGGGGCAATTTTCTGGAAGATGGACGATGGTCTCCACAGGATGCTGATCCAGTCCTGGAGGGCTTCAGAGGATTGAGATTTCATAAATGCAGGAATTGGGAATGGTCAGGGATCGATTCCCAGAGCTTTGAATTTCTGGTCGATGAACCGGAGGTGGAAGTCGAGATTGCAGATTGTGTCGAGTTCGTGTCGGGTGAGGAGGTGAGCGATATCCGGGTCTGAGAGCAGCTGATCTTTGAAATCGGCATCCAGGGTGCCGTCGTGGCGGGCTTTCCATGTCTCCATGGCATTGCGTTGGACGATGGCATAGGCGGCTTCCCGGGTGAGGCCTTTTTTGACGAGTTCGAGCATGACGGTTTGTGAGTGCCACATGCCGAGAGTGAGTTTCATATTCCGCTGCATGTTTTCCGGGTAGACGATGAGTCCGGCGACGAGCTGATTGAGTTTGTGGAGCATGTAGTCGAGCAGGGTGCAGGAATCCGGGAAGATGATGCGTTCGACTGAGCTGTGACTGATATCGCGTTCGTGCCAGAGTGCGATATTCTCCATCGCGGCGAGGGCATTGCCGCGGATGACGCGGGCGAGACCGGTGAGTCGTTCCCCGGTGATGGGATTGCGCTTGTGAGGCATGGCAGAGGATCCTTTCTGCCCTTTGGAGAAATATTCCTCGGCTTCGAGGACCTCGGTGCGCTGGAGGTGGCGGAATTCAGTCGACCAGCGTTCAATACTGGCGGCGATGAGTGCCAGGGTATTCATGAAATCAGCATGGATATCACGTTGGATGACCTGGGTGGCGATGGGAGAAGCCTGTATGCCGAGTTTCTGGCAGATGTAGTGCTCGACGTCGGGGTTGAGGTGAGCATGCGTGCCAACCGCTCCGGAGATTTTTCCCACGGCGGCCTGCTGGGCACTGGCTTTGAGTCTCTGGATGCCCCGGCCGAATTCGTCGTACATCAAGGCCATTTTGAGTCCGAAGGTCAGGGGCTCGGCGTGAATGCCGTGGCTCCGGCCAATCATCGGGGTGCGGCGGTGCTCACGGGCTTTCCCGGCAATTGTGGCACGCAGGGTCTCGAGATCCTGAAGCAGGATGGCGGCGGATTCCTTGAGTTGTACGGCAAATGTGGTGTCCAGAATATCACTGCTGGTCAGGCCGAAATGGATCCACTTGTTGGCGGGTTCCCCGACGTTTTCCGAAACATTTGTGGTGAAAGCAATGACGTCGTGGTGGAGGGTGGCTTCCAGTTCATCACATCGTTCTATGGAGAAGGCCGCCTTATTTTTAATCTGCTGGAGATCCTCCTGGCTGATGAGGCCCTGGTGGTGGATGGCTTCGGCTGCCAGGATTTCCACTTCCAGCCAAATTTCTTTTTTCCTCTGATCCGTCCAGATGCTGCGCATCGCGGGTCGTGAATATCTCTCAATCATTGCAATGGTTTTTATGCGCGAATCCTCGCACAACCACCAGAGGAAATTGTCGGTGAAACCTGGGTCAGAGGTTTTTCGGGGATTTTGACCCCGCGCTTTGCAGTTTTTTCCTCTCCTCCGGCGAGAGGGAATGGATGCCCTTTTCGTTAATTTTATCGAGTATCCGGTTTATTTCCTCCTCTGAAGCGGAGGGTGGGGATGAGGGGAGAGAAAAATCAGTGGGTGATCCGGAACTGCTGGACGGCTTGCGGTTTTTAAAATTTGTTCCGGTGATGATGGTGGATTTGCGTGATGGAAAAAACTTTTTCATCATTTCCAGGGGAGACGCCTGGTTTTGAAGGTATTGAAAGTAGAGCAAGGCACCAATCATGCCGCCGAGGTGCGAGGCGTGGCCTGTGTTTCCTTTGTCGCCCACCATTCCCAGAAGGCTGAAAACCAATCCGATGGGCAGAAGGTAACGGCCCTGAAATGAGACCGGTAAAATAAAAAAGAGCATCAATGTGATCGTCTCATGCCCGAGGAGCAGAGCAAATGCGGCGATCAGTCCAAAAAGCCCGGCGGAAGCACCCACGGTGGAGGCCACGACCCCGGCTGAATTCCCGGAATAGATCATGAGCCATGCGGTTTGCACCATCCCGCCAATAAGTCCGGAAAACAGGTAAAGAAAAACGTAGCGATCGGCCGGCATCAATCGCTCCACCGATCTTCCAATGAAATAAATGCCCAGTGAATTGAGCAGGATGTGCATGAAGCTGGCGTGCATGAACTGGAAGGTGACCAACTGCCAGACGTAGCCGCTTTTGATGCCATCGACGCTCAGGTAGATGAATTGGGCGAGAAATCGCATTCCCTCCGGGGAATTTGAGATCAGGTTCTGCAGCAGAAAGCAGACAGCGTTGATCACCAGAATCCATATGGTTACAGACCATTGGAATCGCCCGCCGTAACTTCCCATATATGAACGATCCGAAATTGGCATCAGCTTAACTTACGTCAGTAATTCTTGACTTCAATGAGATTATTATCCGGTTCGTGAGCCTGTCTGTGGGTGGTGACTTCATCTTTGTCTGTCTTTGGGACAGATGATCGGCATAATATCGGGGAAGTTTAAATTTTTCCAGACATTCAGTGAGGTAAATGCCTGAGGGGATGGGGTTTGGAGAAAGTGTCCGTAATCTGGCAACTGATTCCCGGTTTAAGACAGTGGATGCGTGGGTCGATGACCTTTCATAATTCAAGCCTGATCACTGGCCGCAATTCAAGTGTGCTGGTGAATGAGTCAGGTTCGCAACCGTAATATTCGGTGTCCTGATTGGGGTGCCGAAGTGAACAGAAGTTATAATGCCAGTTCTGAAGGAACTCAAAGGATTAACCGTGACCGTGGATCACGTCGCTTATCAATCCGGAATTTATACAAATCCGGACAAGCCGCACTGTTATGCCTATTACATCACCATTCGGAACCAGAGTTCTCAGACGATCGTCATACGGGGGCGCAAATGGGTACTGCGCAATTCCCTTGGGCATGTGCATGCCGTGGAAGGTGAAGGAGTTGTGGGGAAATGCCCGGTTCTGCAACCCGGTGATTCCTTCAACTACAATTCTTTTCACCTGCTGGAGACGGAAAACGGATCCGCTGAAGGGTCGTATCTGGGGGTCGACTCCATTGGGGAGCCTTTGATTGTGCGGATTCCCCGCATGGAATTGCGATTCCCCTCGGTCTGATGCGTGGGTTTTAACTGGCTGGGGAATTGTGAAGTCGTGTGTTCCTGCTTTTGACAGTTGTCCGTGCGGTTGGTAGCCTTACCGGTCCTTGAAGTGACCGGATCATGAATTACAAAGATACACTGAACCTGCCGAAAACTGATTTCCCCATGCGGGCGTCCCTGGTGGAACGCGAGCCCGAGCGCTTGAAGCATTGGGAGAATCTGGGAATCCACCAGAAGGCTCTCGCCAAAAATGCAGGTCAGGAAAAGTTCATCCTGCACGATGGTCCGCCTTTTGCGAATGGGGACGTGCATATCGGGACGGCGCTGAATAAGACGCTCAAGGACATGATCATCAAGTTTCAGTCGATGATCGGCAGGCATGCCCCCTATGTTCCTGGATGGGATTGTCATGGGCTTCCGATTGAGTTCAAGGTGAGCCAGGAGATGCGGAAGAATGGCCAGGATGATACGGATGCGGCGGCTGTTCGTTCGGCTTGTGATGCCTACGCTCGGAAATATATTCAGATCCAGAAAGACCAATTCAGGCGACTGGGAGTATTTGGCGACTGGGATCATCCGTACCTGACGCTGGATAAAAGTTACGAGGCATCCGAGTTGCGGATGTTTGCGGACATCGTCTCGCGGAATATGGTGTATCGGGGGAAAAAACCGGTCTATTGGAGTATTCCCTGCCGCACGGCTCTGGCGGATGCGGAGGTCGAATATAAAGACCATGTCAGCCAGAGTGTTTTTGTGAAGTTCCCTGTGGTCGATCGTCCCAAGACCTTCATTCTGATCTGGACGACGACGCCATGGACCTTGCCAGCCAATTTGGGTGTCGCCTACAATTCCACGTTCTCGTATACCGCTTTTCGTGTTGGGGATGAGCTATTGATCTGCTCCACGATGTTGATGGATAAAATTGTCGAGACCTGCGGTCTGGAGAATTTTGACATTATCCGATCCCTGACCGCCGAGGATCTGGCCGGAATGGAATACCAGCATCCATTTTGTCAGCGCACAGGCCGACTCTATCGGGGGGACCATTTTGTTGAAAACACCACGGGCTCCGGGTTTGTTCATATCGCTCCCGGACATGGTCTGGAGGATTATGGGGTGGGTTTGGAGAATGGTCTGCCGATTTATTCTCCGGTGGATGATGAAGGGCGTCTGGCCCGCACCTCGGATCTTCCTGAATCCCAGCAGATGCCTGACTCGCTTGTGGGAAAACTGGTGCTCCCCATCCATGGACGCAGTGAAGCCAACGAAGCGGTCCTGGAATTATTGCGCCAGACCGGGACCCTGCTTGATTTGAAAAATTATCACCATGAGTATCCTCATTGCTGGCGGAGTAAGACACCGGTCATCTTCCGGGCGATGGATCAATGGTTCATCCGCATCGATCACGATGGATTCCGCCAACAAGCATTGAAAGAAATCGATAGCGTCCAATGGATTCCAGCGTGGGGCAAAAACCGGATTGTTGGAGCGGTGACAAACCGTCCGGATTGGTGTATCTCGCGCCAGCGCACGTGGGGGGTTCCGATCCCGGTGTTTTTTGCCGGGGATGAAGCCATTCTGGATGCGGAAATTATCCGTCAGGTCGCAGATCTCATCGAAGAGCATGGGTCCAATATCTGGTTTCAACTCGATGTCCAGGAATTATGGTCCCTTGTCCAGCCGGCCGGATACGATGGTCCGGTGCCTGACCGCAAATCCACAGATACTCTGGACGTCTGGATTGATTCAGGGTCGTCCTCCCGTGCGGTCCTCCAGGCCAGGTCGGAATTATCGCATCCCGATCGCCAGGGATCGGGTCAATGGCAGGCGGACATGTACCTGGAAGGCAGCGACCAGCACCGGGGATGGTTCCAGTCCTCCCTGCTCATCTCGCTCGCGGGCAATGGCGCCGCTCCTTACAAAACTGTCCTGACTCATGGATTCATGGTCGATCTCGACCGCCAGAAGATCTCCAAAAGTAAAGAATCCGGCTACGTCAAACCCCAAACCGCTGAAGCCTACATCAGCGAGCATGGTGCCGATATCGTGCGCCTCTGGGTCGCCTCGCAGGATTTCCGCAATGACATCGTCGTCGACAGCGAAAGAATTAAAAAGGTGTCCGAGGCATACCGGGGCATCCGCAATGCTCTCAGATACCAGCTCTCCAATCTATACGATTTTGATCCACTGCAGCACACTGTGCGTTTTATCGACATGACCCCACTGGACAGGTGGATCCTGAGCCGGTTCGCTGCCCTGGAAAAGGAGGTTCACGCGGCATACCTCGCCAGTGAGTTTCACATTGTTTACCAGAAGCTCACCCAGTTCACAGCCGTTGAATTGTCCTCCCTGTATCATGATCTGGTGAAGGACCGGCTTTACTCGGATGTCGCGGACACGCCGCGTCGGCGATCCTCACAGTCCGCTCTTTATCATCTGGTGAAGCGTTACGCGCAGTGGCTGTCCCCTATTCTGGTATTCACCTCAGATGAAGCCTGGGGTTATGTCCCTGGCCATGACCCTGAGACCAGCTGCATTCATCTCGCCAATCTTGAATCGGGTGAGGATTGGGTTGTGTCCTCCAGCGAGGAGGATTACTGGAAGTCGCTCTTTGCTGTGCGCCAGGAAGCGCTGGGGGTATTGGAACTGGCCCGACGGGATAAGGTGATTGGCAAGGCATTGGAGGCTGTGATCGTGGTGGCTCCTGAGGCGAAGGATTATGAAGTCCTCATGAGGGACCCTCAGACATTCATGGAGACTCTGAATGTGTCGCGGCTGGTCCTGGTCCAACCGGACTCCGGTCCGGTTGTGGAGATGGATGGTATCCCGATTGATTTTCCACCCGGGACCCGGATTCTCGTGAAGCATTATGGGGATTTTGGAGCTGTGAAGTGCAGTCGTTGCTGGCACTGGGAAAAGACAGTCGGTCAGAACCCGGAGCATCCTGAGTTGTGCCATCGATGCCTCAGTGCAGTGTGATAATCCGGCAGGCTCATCCAACAGGAAAGCTGGTGGCATGTGCGGTCCTGAATCAAGCTGTGGCGGAGCATCTCCCTGTCAATTCATGAGGCGGGCTTGCCAATCTCATGATTCCGAATCATTTTAAGTGGTATGGTGAGGAACTTGTATCAATGCATACTGGGCGTGTGGATCCTGTGTCTGTGCCTTCCGGTTTCCGGTCAACCCATGGTTGTCATTGAAGTCGGAGCTGCGGAAGAGACCATTGCGGTGGAGGCATCTTTGGCTGCTGCGGCGACCAGGAAGCTGATCGTTCTTGGAGTTGTTGTGAGTGGTGGCAGTGACGCAGCCATAAAGCCAGCCCTGGACCGGTATCAGAGACTGGTCAATCAGAGTCAGGTGGGCACGCCACAATCTGGTTCACCCTTTGTGGCTGCTGGGGCAACGGGTCCACTATCCACCTACGTCATGAGTCGATCGGATGGTTCGATGCTGATGCGTCCGATGGATGCGGCCACCGCAGTTGCCTCAATCCTGGGATCCTCGGCGGCGACCTCCTCCAATCCAATCTATTTTGTGACCACCCGGCCCCTGACGACCGTGGCTTATGCCCTGCTCAAAAACCCAGTCTATAAAGATCGACTGGCCATCATCGGGCCGCTGGGGAATAACGATCCCGCCAAGGTGGCACTTTCTGACCGGCGTGCTTGGGAAACCCTGATTGACAGAGGCGTTCCCTTCACATCGTGGATCCCCCAGTCGAAAGAAAATGTTGAGAATGCGGATTCACTTGGCGCACGTGTGGCTTTTCATCCATCTCAGTTATCGCGTATTCCCTATGGAAACCAGTGGTTGATGCGGATGCTCTGGGAACCCCACGCGCAGGCAGGTTTTTTTGAGCCAGAAGAATCGATTGATGATCCCTTGCTCCTGGGGTTGAGTCTGGTTCTCAATCCGAAACTGGCTTCCAATGTATCCACTTACAACCTCACTCCGACCTACTCCCCGAAGGACGCTGCAGTTGAGCAAACTGCGGAGTCACCCGGGGTGACCCAGGAAACCGGCCCCCACGATGCCGAATCAGAATCAGTCGATGAATCCGGGAAAATACAGGAGAAAAAGAAACCGGAAATGCTCAAGTCCTATGCATGGAAATTGGCGGTGGAGGGGAATTTCCGCTGGGTGAAGGCTATCGATGCGGATCGGGCTGGGGCCGACGTCATGTCCACTTTCCGTCGTTGGGGGTATGAAAATTTTCAGCGGGTCAGGAGGCAGGTGTTTATTGATGGAGACTTTGCCAATGGAATCACCGATCTATCGGTCGTGATGCGGTCGCTTTATGATGACCGCTTTTCGGTCGAGGGATATGGCGTATCCTCATTTTATGCGCCGACCATGAATTTCTGGGAATCGATCCGCACCGGGAATTCCCGGGTATCCCTGATGTTGTACAATGAGGTGCAGTTGAACCGCCGGGTCTATCTTGGCCTGCCCTCGATGCGGGCTGCCTCTCAGGCATCCACCGCATTCTTTGAAGCCCCCAACGAAATTTCCCGCCTGGCACAATCCCAACCTCCAGGCCAGCGGCTTCAGGTTCTGGTGACCGGTCCACTCACAAATATCGCCATGGCCATTCAATCCAATCCGTCCCTGGCCTGGCGAATGCACATCTGGATGATGGGTGGAAAACCTGAAAGAAATGGAGCGGGCTGGTCTGCGGACACCTCGTATTATCGACTAGACCCCAATGCTTACCAGCTCATCATGCAATGCCCCGGACTCATCCGCACAATTTTACCCGAATCCATCAAGGAACCCTGGATCCTCAAACGTTCCGACCTGGAACCCCGCATCGCTCCATTTGCCGATGGTGGGTGGCGGTTCGTTGGCAACTATTGGATGGATTTCCTCAGTGTCCTCAATGGACAATCCATCGGCCTGGACAGAAATCAGGCCAACTTTAACGAAGTGGCACTCCTTGAGGCATTCATCGACCCGGATCTAGTGGATTGGATGCCGGCTGGATTTGATGACCTCAATAGATCGGGTGGCACCTGGTGGATTACAGAAATGAAAGCCCCGGACATGAATCGGCGGTTTATTGATGCTGTCAATTCCCGGCGGTTCTGACCTGACCCGGACATTTCACGGATCGTGGCGCAGTTTCAGTGGACTCTCGATGGAATAGATTTTCTGACTCTGGTCTGAATACGTCAGGACCAGTATGCCTGACAATGTCCCTGTCGCTTTGGGGCTGAACTCCTCCTGAAATGCGGAGAGCGAGAAGCCTTGGGATGTCTGACTCCAGGACTGACTGCGGGCTGAACTGACCACCCGGTCAAACCCATAAAAGTAACCATCCGTCACATTTTTGAAAAGGGTTGATTCCGGTTTACTCTCCTGGATGATTAATCCGATTTTTTCCGTCTCTGCGCTGAAACAGGTCTGGATGGTCCAGTGCTCCGGAGTGGGTGTGGGTTGTTGGTTCCTGGTGTGATTTATTGCGGTCGCAATCCAATCCTCCACAATCGGTACGGGGGTGTCTTTCCGCACCGGGATGGAAAGACTCATTTCGGCAAAGCCAGGGAAACATTGCCTGCCGCAACTCATCCATTGGACCGAGGCTTTCAATTCGAGAAGAGAATCCAGTGGCACTGAATCTGAAATGTGAACCGGCACCAGCAAGGCAACCCGCCCTTCATATCCCCAGACATCGTATGCCGCCATCCGGGTTTTCTGCGGAACCGGCCACATCACTGGTCCCACAGAAACCCCATCCGCCACAGACCATTCCATATCCGTGGCCAATCCCACAGTGCCGGGGTTCCTCCAGTAAGTGTGATAGCCGGGAGGCATTTTCTGAATCAGAGCAATCCAAAAAGTGCCACCTGGTTGCACACAATCCATTTCCGAGGTGAGAAAAGTATCTATGGAATCGGAGGTGAAATGTGTGCTGACCAGTTGAATCCCGGCGGGCCAGGAATATGGCTGGGCTCCCCACATGGTGAGAATGGCCAGGATGAACCTGGCCAGAGTCTGTGAGTGGGGGGTAATTACCGGGGTTGGCGATGAGTTAGGCATTTTCCACCAGGCCGGAGCGAGGTTCACTGACCTGTGGTCATTGTTTTGCGGCGATAAACCTTATCGGCGTTGCAGACGTAGAGCCAGGCTTTCCCTGGTCCACCGAATCCGCAGCTGACCACGGATTTATCCTGTGGTTTTGAGAGGACAGTCAGGAGTCGACCGGTTTCATCCATGACCTGGATTCCCTCGTGCGATGTGATATAGGCGCGATTGCTGGAATCGACGGTCATCCCATCTCCTCCACTGTCGTCTCTGGAATTGGGTTTGAGCAAAGTCATATACCGTTCGCCGGAGTGCAATGAGCCGTCGTCGGCGATCATGAATGCCCAGACGTGGACTCCCCCGTATTCCGAGACATACAGGAATTTGTGATCGGGTGACAGACCAATTCCATTGGGTCTGGTGATGCCGCCAGCGACAGGTGATGGGCCCGACAGGCTGCGGGCACTCGTGGGAACACCCACCACTGTCCCAGCCCCGGTATCGGTGAAATAGACCATTCCCCGGCTGGAGACAACCAGATCGTTGGGCTTCACATTCGTGGCAATGGTCGTCACAGCTTTGGATTCCGGATGAATCTGAACGATTTTTTTCTCATTGTCGGTCCCTTGGGTTGCCGCGTAAAGCATGCCATCCGGTCCGAACTTCATCCCGCTGATTTTCGGTCCATTCTCCAACCATGGGACGGCGCTGGATCCATTCACGGGCACGGAGTACAATGTGGCTTTGTTCAGATCAGAGAATAGAAACGAGCCATCGGGAGCTGTGCAGGCCGCATCTGTGAATTGGTAACCTTCACCGACAAGTTCCCATTCACTGTCACTCGTGAGGATCTCCTGGGATTTCGGGAGTTTGGATTGAAAAATTTCATTCCTCCAGAGCCACCGGATGGAGTCCGGGAAAATGACGCCCCCGTGTTTGCCATTGTGAGCGCCATCACCGTAGACAAATTTGAAATCATAACCAGTGAATGCGAGGGAGGCCGCCATCTGCTGGTTGGCCAGTGGCCAGCTTCCGAACCGGTTGTTCAAATCATTGCTGCCATCCTGCAGGAAAACACGGATGTTTTTCCTTTCGGTTTTGCGGATCAGGGCGGGGTAGACATGGCCGCCACGGATGTTGGTGAAGCTCCCGATGTGGGAAATGACCTTGTGGAAGTAATCCTGTCTTTCCCAGGCTGCGGTAAAGGCGCAGATCCCTCCGCTGCTCATGCCGCAAATGGCTCGCATCGCGGGATCATCCGTCAGATTCAGTTTGAATTCTTTTGCGATATGCGGAATGAGTTCGTCAATAAGGAATTTGGAGTAGTCAGCGCTTAAGGTATCGTACTCGAAGCTGCGGTTGTTGCGGTTCCCCCAGCCATCATGGGCAGGTGCTCCAGGTCCCCTATGGCCAGGATTCAAAAAAATGCCCACGGTCACTGGCATCTCACCCGCATTTATCAGATTGTCAAAAACGATGGGAACCCGAATCTGCCCGGATTCGGAAACATAGGCATGGCCATCCTGGAAAACCATGAGCGCCGCGGGAGAAGTCTCGCGGTACTGGGCGGGAATATAGACCCAGACTTTGCGGTTTGTCCCGGGAAACACCTCGGATTGATTGAATTCAAAAGATTCAACCCGGCCGATTGGAGCGCCAGGTCGGCGCTGGGTGGAGTCCGCCGACAGAACATAATCATCGATTGCAGCCAGTCCAGCAGGGAATGCACCAAGGAGCACTGGCACCAGGAACAACCATCGGGAAGAGAATATCCATTTCATGATTTTATTTTCAGTGTGATGCCCGGAATCATACCTGCGGATGCTGGCTCTGCCAAGAATCATTCCTGAGTGAGGCTTCGAGCACTTTTGTCCTCGGTCACCAGATTGGCGAATTCGACCCGGGATCGCAGAGCCCCGGATGTGCCGACCCGGAGAACATCCTCGTCCTCAACCTTTGCCAGTGGAGTGTATCGCGGGTGATGGGAATCCTTATATGGATCATTGGCTGCGGAGTTGTAACAACATATCAGTGCCCATCGCGCCTGGTCGGAATGATTGGCATCTGAACAATGCAATAAATTGGCATGGAAAAAGAGAGCGTCACCAGGGGCCATGTCGATATAGAGATGTTCCAGGCGTTTTGATGCTTCCTGAACCCGTTCGATGTCGGCGCCGGCCTGATCACCGGAGAGGATATGGTTGATGCGACCCATGCGATGGGATCCGCGCAGAACCTGAAGGCAACCATTTTCCCGGGTGGCGGGATCCACAGCGATCATGACGCTGCAGAGATCCGGGAAGAGAACACCATTCTGATACCAATATCCATAGTCCTGATGCCAGGCCCAGGCGCCCCCGGTTTTTGCATCCTTCAGGATCATTTTGGAATGGTAGTGATAGACCTCCCCGCCCATGAGGAATTCGACTGAATCGACGACCCGGCGGCAGCGGGCGAACATACCGTAGATGCCATCGCCCGGGTGATTCCACAAGGCGAGTCGAACCTCATTGCCTTGACCGTCATCCATAGTGGACGAAGCCAGGTCCATGGCCTGGTCGTGGCGGGCGGTTTCGCCGAGATGGTGGATTTCATCTGTCGTGAAAAGTTGGCGCACGACGATAAAGCCATCCTGATGGTACTGGGAATAATGATCTGAATTCAGGATTTGTGAGTTTTGGGGTATCGACATGGATTTTTTTCTCCGGGGTGACTGGTTTGTCCCATCTGGTTATGGGGATGGGTTGGTGGAATTGAGGTAAAGCAATCGCCTGGAAACCTCGGGGTGGACGGATTGGCGTGAGATATTCCATCCATGAATGCCCAGAGTATCTCTGAGGAAGACGACTGAATTGAGAGCGATCAGATGGACCACTGGCTGGTCCTGAGCCTGGAGAATGTCCTGGATGACAGGTTTGGGATCCAGCAGTCCCAACAAGGCAAGGAATTCAGCAGCTTTGAGCCGCACCAGGGGCTCGGAATCAGACAGAAGATCCGTGGCCGGACCAACGAGGCCGATCGCCACTTTTCCAAATTGGGAACAAGTATTCAATGCCCAGTAACGGACATGTGGGTTCTCAGATGCCATGGCATCCCTCAGGGCCGGTGCGGCCAGGGAATAGGGCAGCAATGCCAGGTTCGCGGTATCGAGCAACTTGGGGAATTCATCGCGATGCTGATTGATGAATGCCTCCCTATTCTGCGCTGCCTCCCCCACCACGATATTTTCGGGAAAGAGGCTGAGGTCGGGCAGGGATCTCATCCATTCATTCATTCGGGCCCGCAGATCTGAGAGCACGGACTGCATCCCGGGCATGGATGCCAGGTTTCTTGTCTCATAGGGATCGGATTCGACATCGAAGAGGGATTCGGCCGGTTTGGGTTGGAAGAATGCCGATTGAAAAGTGTTCAATTGTCCGAGTTGATGGAGTGTGCGCCATTCCTGGTAAGCGAGCATCTGGTAGCGGTAATTATTCTGAAGCCCGTCCGGATAGTACCCCTGGAAATGGCGGATGTATTTGAACTTTCCCATTCGCACTGCCCGCACCATTTCATATTTCTCATCAAACCGGTCCGCATAGGAGAAGACGGTCTGGCGGCTTTGGACTTCAGGCATTGAAACCCCGGGGCCAAGCATGGGCTTTCCATCCATGAACTCCGGTATTGCGATGCCTGCCAACTGCAGCACAGTGGGGCCGAAATCAACAAAGCTGACAAATCCGTCCACATCGGAATTCAATTCCTGATCGATCCGGTTTTTGAATTGATCCGGGATGCGGATCACGAGCGGGATATGGACTCCACGCTCGTTGATATACCCTTTGGAACCGGGCAGAACACCTCCATGATCGCCGAAATAGAAAATGAATGTCTGCTCCAGTTCTCCAGCCGCCTCCAGCTCGGCAACCAGTTTCCCGACACGTTCATCCATCGATTGAATCCGGTCGTGATAGCGGGCATAAGTATAGCGGAATGTGGGTGTGTCCGGGTGAACTGGAGGAATCACCACCTTCTCAGGCGGCGTCAGAGTCGCGGATCGCTCCATCTGCTCGTGATCAAAATGCAGGGAACTCTCATGCGACTGCCCAAGGCTCTGCATGTGGAAAAATGGCTGAGCCGGATCCGCACGATTGCGCCAGTGCGCCTTGGCCGATGATTCATCCCACAGGGGCTCGCCTTCGATGAAGTTATAATCTTTTTTGGAATTATTTGTGGTGTAGTAGCCATTTCTCCGCAGCAGATGCGGAAACAGCTGCCAGTGGTCAGGCAGAGTCACCGGCTTTATTGCCCGGTGGAAGTGTGTTCCGACACGCGGAGCGAAGACGCTTGTCATCAAGGTGGAACGGGCAACCGAACAGACCGGACTGCAGGAAAACGCACGCTGAAATCGAAGCCCATGCTCCCCCAGAGCACGTATATTCGGAGTCTCAGCTCCGGAATCATCAAACAGCTTCAGAAAATGCTTGGAATTGTCCTCCGAAATGATCCACACAACATTCGGCTTGTCCCCAGCATCAGTCTGAATCCCCATCCCCAGGCAAAGAGTCATGAAAACCAGGATTCCGTGCCGGCCCCGGAAAATTTGCTTTGCTCTGCCCCGGAAAGCTCTGATTAAATTTTCATTCATGTGAGGAATTCGGGGATTATCGCACAGGATTCCCGGAATGGGAATCATTTATCCCGGCTGGTGCGGGAAGTCACTCCCCATGGCGCAGGCGGATTGAGGCGGGATCCATCTGGTTTGGCGGGCGGCACCAGTCATCTGATTCAGGAATAAAATATGGAGCAGGATTTTGATGCAGGAAGTTTAGTGCAATGGTCTGACCCCCAGGGAGATCCGGCCGGACTCCGCCGCGGACTGGGCGTGATTGTCAGGACTCCGACGTATGCCTCGGATTGCTATTCCATTTTCACTGAAGGCGGGCATACCCACCGGATTGAAACGCATCATCTGCGCCTGGCTGATCAAACTTTTGCTGAGGTGGCTCCTGATCAGCCACAGCTTTTTA
>JAJOIW010000219.1 GCA_021209225.1 Verrucomicrobiota bacterium | reverse complement strand
GGGCATCGGTGACCACGCTGGCGGAAGTCGGGATGACGGACACCGACATCTTTCTGGCGGTGACGCAGGATGATCCTGCCAATATGGTGGCCTGTTCGATAGCTAAAGCCCTGGGTGCCAGATTGACATTGTGCCGGGTCAGCACAGACCTTCAACGTGAGGAATGGCTTTTTGATTACCGGGAACATTTCCACATTGATCATTTATTCTCCACTGAGCGGCTGGCATCTCTGGAATTGGCCAAGTATGTGAGGAATCCTGAGGGGATGTTTGTTGAGGAGATTGCCAGGGGACGAATTGAAATCCAACAGGTTCACCTGGATGAATCCTCAACTTTGGTGAACCGGAGTCTGATGGAGATGGGGCTCCCGGAACGCATCCGGCTTGCTTTTATTCTGCGTGGAGAGGAAGTCATTGTTCCGGGCGGGTCGGACACCCTGAAGGCTGGAGATACCATCACCCTTTTCGGCAGATCGCAGAACCTGGAGGAGTTCATCTCGAACCTGAAGTTGAATCCCCAGAACCAACGCAAAAGCAAAGTGGTGATATTCGGGGGGAGTGAATATAGCGTCTCCCTTGCTCAAACCCTGGAGGGCGGGAACTATGAGGTGCGGATTCTGGAAGCGGACCGGGCCCGATGCGACCAATTGGCTGAACTGTTCCGAAAGACCATCATATTGAATGCCGATGGAACGTCGCTGCAGCATCTGATCGAGGAACAGGTCGGATTAGCAGATTTTTTTATTGCCTCCAGTGATGAGGATGAGGACAACGTGATCGCCTGTCTTGAAGCCAAAAGCCTGGGTACCCGCTACTGCCTGGCAATCATCCGACGGGCGGATTACGCCAGCGTCATCGAAAGGAATAAAGAGAACATAGGTATTCTGGCCGCAGTGTCCCCGAGGGTTGTCACCGCACGTGAGCTGCTGCGCTTTGTCCCAACAGAGACATACCACACCGTCTTGAATCTGCCCGGCAAAGCAAAAGTCATCCAGCTTACCATCCGGGAATCGGGACCATCCACCGGCAAATCACTGGCTGAGATCTCATGGCCGCGCCATACCGGCCTGGTGGCCATTATCCGAAATCAGGATGCCTTCGTCCCCATAGGAAAGGACACGATCGAAGCAGGAGACTCGATCTATGTGGCGACCAGCCAGAAGAGCATCGGTGCTGTGCTCAAATTATTAGTTTAACCCGATCTGTTGTGAATTTACGATTACTGAGCAAAGTATTGGGGCTGCTGCTATTTATGGTGGGTATGGCCATGGGCGTCTGCTTCATTTACGCGAAACTTGGAAATGGCCCGTGGGATCAGGCGGATGTGGCGCGGGGATTTTCCATCTCAACGGCCGTGACAGTCGCTTTCAGCGCCCTGTTGGTGCTTATGGGCCGCAATACCCCGGCCGCAATCTCCCGCAAGGAAGGTGTGGCGATCGTCGGATTAGGCTGGATATTGATAGCGGTTTTTGGTGCCCTTCCCTTCCATTTATGCCAACCGGGATTGACGGCTTCCAATGCTTTATTCGAATCCATGTCGGGCTTCAGCACGACTGGAGCGACGGTATTTCCCACTCTTGTCGATATCAGTGGGCCCATCCTGCTCTGGAGATCCATCACCCAATGGTTAGGCGGATTGGGAATTCTGGTTCTGTTCGTGGCTCTGCTTTCACACCTGGGAATCGGCAATAAAGCTCTTTTCCGGCATGAATCATCCGCTCAGGTCTCGGGAATCTCCAAATGCGTATAGGTGATCTGGCTGCCCGGGTCTGGCTCATATATGGTTTATTGACTGTGATCTGTGCCTTGGGACTCTGGGTTCTCGGCCTGACCCCATTTGATGCCATCTGTCACTCACTCACCGCCATCTCAACCGGGGGATTCGGAACCTATGATTCCTCCATAGGATACTTCAACAATCCTGCCGTGGAGGTCTGGCTCATTTTTTTCATGATCATTGGTGGCACCAACTTCCTTCTGTTTGTTGCTGTGACCGAAAAGCAATGGAAACGGATCCTGAGTGAGGAAGAGTTTATATACTACATAGCAATAATATTCCTCGCCTCGACAGCGATTCTGGGATGCCTGATCCAAACCAGAACCCTGGACCTTCCCTGGATGGATCAATTCCGCACTTCATTATTCCAGGTCACATCGATCATGACCACAACAGGATTCTCGACCGCGGACTTCGGGGCATGGCCACATTTCACTTGGGTCATCATTCTGTTACTCATGGGTTTTGGTGGGTCCACGGGCTCCACTTCAGGCGGAATAAAAATCAGCCGGTGGATCGTCTTTTTTAAACTTGTGTGGCATCAGATCAATTCGTCATTCCGACCAACCAAAATCAACACCTTGAAGTTGAATGGGGGGCGACTGCAACAGGATCAGATCAATCAAGCCTTGTTCCTCATCTGTCTGAGCTGGGTTACTGTCGGGATTGGGACCGCCATCGTGGCGGCACTTCAACCGAACCTGGATTTTATTTCCGTTTTTTCCGGCGTCATCACCTGCTTGTTCAACGTGGGTCCAGGATTGGAGGAATTGGGTCCATCCCAGACGTTCACCGCACTGAAACCCCTGACCAAATATTTTCTCTGCTTTTTAATGGCTTTGGACGATTGGAGTATTTTGCCATTCTTGTGCTTTTCGTTCCTGCCCTGTGGCGTCGATATTGATCCCGCCGGATTGAGTGGTGCACCCAGCCGGATAATTCAGGTGCCTGCCCTGCAGCGAATCATCCTTTATATTTATATTCAAATATATTTGAGAGTGATCCGGCTGAGGTTGGCAGCCGGAATAGGGTGGACAGTCAGCGGGTTTTGAGATCCGTAAGGAGAATCATTTATCATTATTGCAGTGGTTGATCCGGCTCCGGAATATGTTCGTCCTGAAGAATGGACTTCTCTTTAAAAACTCCGGATGCCGCGACCATCCAATAAATGGCTGTGGCCACACCAACAATCTTTAAAAAAAACATATTGTATTCAACCCCAGCCATTTTTAAGGTTCCGTCAGCATTCTGATTGAATTGATTGACCTCTGAAGTCAGAAAATTGCCCAGCGAGACCGTCAAAAGATATAAGGACATCATGAAGGATTTTATAGATTTTGGAGATTGGGTATAGGTGTATTCCAGCCCTGTCTGGTAGATCATGACCTCCGATGCTGTCAGTACAGAAAACGCAAGGATGTGCCAGAGAATCGATGGAGTCTGGCCCGCATCAATCATTTTCTGCACGTATACGATAATGAGAATCACTGGAACCAGCAGGAATAATCCACATCCAATCTTCATGGAAGCCCGAACTGGGAATACTTTCCCCAGCATTGGGTAGATGACATAGGAAAAAAGCGGAATATATATCAGCACAAGGATGGGATTGGCACTTTGTATCTGGGCTGGATCAAGTTCCACTCCAAAGAAATGACGATCCATCTGCCTGGCCTGAATCACCCAATCTGATCCGTTCTGGTCATAAACCGACCAGAAGACGACGATAAATAGATACATCAGGACAAGCTTGAGCATTGGCCTGAGCCCTAAGCCACCGAAAAGATCTTTGCGGAATCCCACTGGGTCAGCTGGAATATGCACAAAGACCTTGCGTCCCATCCAGAAGACAACCGTGGCCAGCAGCATTAATATACCAGGAACCCCAAATGCCCAATGCGACCCGTATCGACTCAATAAATATGGCGTCAGGAGGGTCGACACAAAGGCTCCAAGATTGATGCTGAAATAGAACCAGGCAAATACTTTGGTGAGAAGATTCTGATTGGATCGACCGAACTGGTCACCGACGTGGGCAGAAACACACGGCTTGATCCCCCCCGCCCCAAGAGCAATTAAGGAGAGTCCCCAGAAAACACCTGTCCGCGTTTCAAAAATCGCCAGCACCAGGTGACCAATACAATATAGTACAGACAACCAGATGATGGTGCGGTATTTCCCCAGCCACAGGTCGGAAATCAGTGCCCCCAATACAGGGAAAAAATAAGCAGCCGCCAGGAATTTATGGTACCATACCTTGGCTTCGGCGTCCGACATGAAATCCGGCTGACCCAGTGCATTCTGCAGATGGCCGGTGAGAAATATCACCAGTATTGCCCTCATTCCATAGTAGCTGAACCTTTCAGCTGCTTCATTGCCTACGATATAGGGAATGCCTTTGGGCATTGTGGTCGTTGCCACCGGTGCCGTGAGATATTGTTTTTCTGACATATTAATATAATTATAAATAAAAAATGGATTTAATCAGGTATTCTCCGGGTTCATGATTGATTCTGAAGTCAAATGGGTAGTTTCCATCCGGATCGATAGGGTCTGTGGAGAAACGCATTGGCTTCGGGGCAACCTATGGCTTCCAGTTTGATGGGATCCCAAAGAATTTTTTTCCCGACCCGATATGCGACGTTGCCAAGGTGGTTGGCTTCGGTCAAAGGGCCAGCATAATCAAAATTGCAGGTTGTTCGAGCGCCTGATTTGCAGGCGTTGATCCATTCCTGATGGTGACCGATGGAGGGTTTTATGAAGGGTGTGGGAGGTTGGAAATCCACGAACCTGGATTCCGGCAGGAGGACAAATTTCGAGTAATCGGCCAGGAGCATTCCATCATCCCCGACAAAAAGCACGCCACTTTCCCATGGCGGGATCAGTTTTTCAGTCCATTGTCTGGGTTTGTATTCCCCCTGGTACCAGGTGAGAGTCAGGCCTGGAAGAGTTCCTCGATTGGGATAGGTATAAACCGCCTTCATGGATGCCGGAGCTGTCTCAGGATTGGGAGGTGGTCCTTCGGCTTCAATACTGACAGGTGCGCGCAGGTGGAGCGCCCAGAATGGCAGATCGATCCAGTGGCTCCCCAGGTCGGACATGGTTCCATTGCCAAAATCCCACCACTGGTACCATTTGGGACCTGGAAAGTAGATGTCGTGGAAAGGCCGATAGGGAGCAGGCCCAATCCACAGATCCCAGTCCAGATAATCCGGTGGGTCCATGGTCTGGTCCGGCAGTGTGGCCCCTCCCCAAGCTCTGGACACCCAGACGTGGACTTCGGTCACAGCTCCGATAACCCCGGTCTGGATATGTTCCACGACGCGACGGTAATTGTCCCCGGCATGAATTTGTGTCCCCATCTGGGTGGAGACTCCGGCTTTTCTCGCCATTTCTGTGATGTATCTGGCTTCAAATACATCGTGGGTCAGTGGTTTTTCGCAGTAGACATGGCAGCCAATATTCAGCGTATAGGCCGTTGCCAATGCATGAGTATGCTCGGTCGTTGAAATCACGACCGCATCCAGATCATCCCTTTTCTCCAGCATGCGACGGAAATCAGAATAAGTTCTGGCCCCAGGAAAGCGGTTGCGGGCCGCCGACAAATTGCGTTCATTGACATCACACAGAGCGACGATGTTTTCCCCCTCCATTTGCTGGGTATTGTGTCCGCCTCGCCCACCGGCTCCAATGCAGCCGATATTCAAACGGCTGTTTGGGGACTGGGATCGGGTGATGGACGGGAATCCCAGCACTCCACCCGCGATACCCACCATACTTGCGGACAAAAATTCCCGGCGTGTTGAATAGGTTGTTTTCATTGATTTGCACGATAATAGTCTACTCCTGCGCTGGATAAATCATTTTTGCTCAGGAATTCCAATTTGCGGAAAATAAACACGAATCCGGGCTGGTGCCTTCGACCAAGTCAGTTGAAATTTCTGAATGAGACATGCGGTACGACCGGGACCTGCCGGATTCAATCCCGCGCCATGGCAGTCTGAAACACATTGTTCCTGGTCACAATTTTATTCCTTTCAGCCGTGATGAAATGATAGTGAACCCGGCAAGTCCGGCGTGCGGGAATGAATTGGAGCCAAGTTCCTTGATTTCACTGTGAATTCATTGGCATGGTAACTGGGCAACAGGCATGAATCCGGATAAAATCACTCAAAAAGCCCTTAAAAAGCATAAGTTTACTCCAGATGAAATGGAGGCGGTTGTTCAGGCCCTGAATGTGTTATGCCCAAGCATGGAAAATGAAGCACATCTGACAACTCTGGGCAGGTGGGTGGCCAACAAGGATTTGGTGAGGATGGTGAACAACTATGTCCAGGTTCACAAAAGCCATTCCCGATTGGAAGTGTCAAATAGATCTGAGGTCCAGAGCCCAATGTTCATCATTGGAATGCCTCGGACCGGGAGCTCGTTGCTCCACAATCTTCTGGCTGTGGATAGACGTTGGCGGGCGCCGGTTTACTGGGAGACACTCTACCCCTGCCCGCCCTGCCCGCCAGACAAGCCGGATAAGGCGCGACTACTGGCAGCCCGGGCTGACTTCAGCCTGTTTAAGATGCTGGCTCCCGGATACAGGAAAATTTACATGTATGGCTCCCGGCAGGCTGCTGAGTGCATAGCCATTATGGCGATGGCTTGTATGAGCCCACGATTCACATTCACCTATCACATCCCCACTTACCAGGAGTGGCTTTCCAGGCAAGGGATGGATAAGGGATATCAATTTCACCGGGTATTTCTGCAACTGCTTCAATCCGAATCACCGGGTAGGGAATGGTTGCTCAAGGCTCCTGCCCACCTGCTTCACCTGGATGCGATGCTCCGGGTGTACCCCAATTGTCGGGTTATTTTCAATCACCGCCATCCCACTGAGGTCATTCCATCCATTGCCAGCAATACCTGGCATCTCCGCTCGGCATTCAGCCGCAATGTTTCAAAAATCCAGACAGGACAGGAAGAATTAAATCGATGGAAACAGGGATGGAACGTGGCCAGCGCATTGAGAGGGTCAACCTCACTCCCAATAGAACAATTTATCGACCTGCCCTACCATCAGTTCATGAATGACCCTCTCAGGGCGGTTGAATCCATTTACGAACACTTCAACATGGAACTCACTCAGGAGACACGGCAATGCATGATTCAATTCCTTTCCGCCAACAGGCCGAATAAATTCGGCCGTCATGCCTATACCTCCGAAGAATTCGGTTTGAACCCAGGCATCCTTCAGGAGCAGTTCAAAGATTATATCCACATGTTTGATCTCTCGCCCAGCACAGCCTGACAACATACGCCCACAGACGGGGGGATGCTTCAATCTGGTGGAAAATTCACAGAGACCGGATGCGGAAATACCTCTGGCCCGACCGGTCCAGCAATGGCCGGAACAGCATCGTCCCCTGCGCCGGCCCAACAATTGAATTGCCTGGCAACCATGTTTTAAAATCCACCGAGGTTTCCACCGTGAAGTTTCCAGGTGTCCCAATTTCATAACGGGCCTCCACTTCAGTCTTGGATATAAAATATATAGATAACAACAGTGGAGAATCAGTCGGGGAATCTGAATATTGAATCTCCCTGGCACTGCGCCAACTGGATGGAAACACAGCGGCCTCAACCGGTTCATTTCTTTGAAGAAATGCTCCACTTTCGATCACGTCGTCTGGCCAGCCATCGGAGGGCATGTATACCAGGGCATCGGTTTGTATGCGCGGCACCAATCCAGTATCCGGTCCGGAGGTTTGCGGAAGATCGGGTTTATACAATACCAAATCCTCCCCGGAGTTATTGAGTTTCCCTGACCAGGGACCGAAGACAGGCACATGTGCGGGAATGTTGTACGCTGTCCGACATGTTTCGGGAGTTGATTCACAAAAGATCAGGGAATTCCCAGCCTCCAATATAAGGCCAGGGGGCAGGCTGATGGATATTCCCCCATCGAGTCCCCAGCTGTTTTCCGGATGCAGCGGGTCATAGAGGGATTGGGGGAAATCCGAGATGTTTTTTATCTGCACAAACTCGGGCATGGACGCCAGTGGCGCATAATGAATGGCAAACAGAATCACGGGACTTATTGCTGGTTGCGCATTGGGAGCTCCAGTCCCTTGGCGAAAAAGGTTAATGGCCAAAGGTGGGTCCAATCGGCTGACATCGGTGCCAAATGTCATCCCACTTAAATTCATCATTGGTCCGGACCCATCAGGATAGCGGCCAAATGAGCTGCCGTTTTCGGTTGGAGGGAAATGAATATTGTCACTTATCCGCATCAGTTTCCCGCTGGCATCTGCTTGAATCAGGTAAAGATCATCCCCGCGATAGGAATTCAGGGAAAATGGAATTCTCGGATTGTTGGGAGCGTCAAATTGCTGCTGATAAAGGACTTTGTATGCGCCGGGAAGCATTTGAGCGGGTGCTGGTATGGCGAATTTCCTCGGCTCATCCAGAGAATCTGTCAGAAACCATCCTGCGGAATTGATGGTTTGATCACTGATGTTTTTAATCTCTATGGCATCCTCCAGAGGGGGGTCGGTGTGCGGGAGAACTTCATTAATCACAATCGGGCCGGGCTGAATCAGATTCTCAGATCCCGGAGTGCCACCAAACTGCCGGCTCCCTGCCCAGGATCTGGGATCCGATGCGTCGCCCGAATAATTACGGCGGGCCAGTGTCCCGCCGAAACCGTTGGCAAACTGGGGCCATCCGGAGGCGGAACCGTAAGTGACCTGCTCCACAATCGTCCCGGCCGCATTCTTAAGAATGAGCGTTTCGCCTTCATTGGCCAGTCGTCCACTGAAATCCCCATCCATTTGAATTCCGGGGTATCGGACTGGAAAGTTCTGTGAATCGCGGACAATTAACAAATATCCTCCAGAGGGTATGGACGCCGCGGCTCCAAACGTGAAGGTCACCGCTTCTGCGAGCTGCCATCCATGCAACGCTATGGTCTCCGCTCCGGAATTGAAGAGCTCAACAAATTCGAAATCACTGCTGTCGACCACTCCTGAAGCTGACTCACTGCCGGTGACCGGGCTCGGGTTGTAGGATATCTCATTGATCACCACGGCAGATTCAAGAGTCTTTGATGATCCAAGAATCAGAATCAGGAGCAACAGGACAACATACTTGAATCGGTTGAATAAAATCGGTTCCATAGTCTTCTATTTCGGCTCTCTACCAGCATGCCATAAGCCCACCCTTCTGGCCAGTGCGGCAGCCGTGGAATTGTTTTTTCAAAACGATCAATCAAAGGTATGAATGTGACATATGACTGACAGGTCCCGATCGACATCCTTGTTCCAAGAAGCTTTAAAGTGGATCCCAGGCGGAGTGAACTCTCCCGTGCGGGCATTCCGTGCTGTGGGGGGAACCCCATTTTTTGTCCAATCAGCCAAGGGAGCCACCGTCACGGACGTGGACGGCAATACCTACATTGACTACGTCGGAACATGGGGACCGGCGATATTGGGCCACGCCCACCCACGGATCATTCAGGCTATTCAGGAAACGGCTGAATTTGGCACATCCTTTGGCATTCCGAATCCATATGAAGTGACATTGGCGCAAAAGGTGAGCCAGGCTGTTCCATCTGTCCGAAAGATCAGGATGTGCAATTCAGGCACAGAAGCATGTATGTCGGCCATTCGCCTGGCCCGGGGCTACACCCAGCGCCCCAAGGTCATTAAATTTGCCGGATGTTACCACGGACATGTCGATTCTCTTCTGGTGAAAGCCGGATCGGGAGCACTCACCTTTGGCCATCCGGATAGTGCCGGAGTGCCCCCCGAATTCACCGCACATACCATCGTAATCAATTTCAATGATAAAGCGGGAGTGGAAGCCGCCTTTCAGGCCAACCCGGACCAGATCGCCGCAGTCATTCTCGAACCAGTTCCAGCCAATGCGGGACTGTATTTACCCCAGAATGGATTCCTGGAATTTCTGCGCGGAATCACTCAGAAAAATGGTGCTGTTCTTATATTTGATGAAGTGATGACAGGATTCCGTTTGGGGATTGGTGGAGCCCAATCGCTTTTTGGAATTGAACCGGATCTGTCCACATTCGGAAAGATCATTGGAGCCGGCCTGCCGGTCGGTGCGTTTGGTGGGCGGGCGGACATCATGGACTGTCTGGCCCCAATCGGTCCGGTTTATCAGGCTGGAACACTCAGCGGCAACCCACTCGCCATGGTGGCCGGATTGACTGCCTTGGATGTGCTTGTGTCAACTGACGCCTACTCACGACTGGAAAATCTCGGGGCCCAGCTCGAATCGGGCATGATTGATGCGGCCAAAAGGTCTGGTGTGGATGTTGAATTTCAAAGGATCGGATCCATGTTCTGTGGCTATTTCACCCATAAAAAAGTGCACAATCTGGACGATGCCATGCATGCGGATCGTGAAAAATTTGCCCGATTCTTCCACGGAATGCTCGATAAAAATATTTACCTGGCACCATCACAGTTTGAGGCTGGCTTTATCTCCGCAGCACATACCTCACAGGACATAGAAAAGACGATTGAAGCGGCTTACGAGGTGATGAAATCCCTTTAACCCGCAGGATTGTCACAATTAAAAAAGATGAGAATTTTAGCCATTGATCATGGGACAGTGAGGATGGGGATCGCGGTGAGCGATGAACTCAAAATGTTAGCCCATCCGGTCGGTTTCATTCCCGCGGAACCCGTATCGGGATTCCTGAAACAGCTCCAGATAATTATCCGGGAAAAACAGGTGGTCCAGATCATTGTCGGCATGCCCCGCAATATGAATGGAACATATGGCCCAGCCGCTGAAAAAGTCCGCGAGTTCGTGAAAATGATCGAGTCACACATTCCCTTGCCCATTCATCTGGTCGATGAACGCCTCAGCTCCACTCAGGCACACCGTTCCTTGTCCGAAAATGGTGTCAAAGGTAAAAAAAAGAGAGAATCCGTGGATGCCGCCGCGGCTGCCATCATCCTTCAAAGTTACCTCGACAGCCCGGCAAATTCCTCACCCATGTAACTCAACTCAACTCGAGGCCGCATTTTTGAAAATCCCATAAAATCCATGGATGGCACGGAATCATCAAGCAGCCACATTCGATATTGCCTCACCATCTCGTATGATGGCACACAATACGCCGGCTGGCAGTGGCAGCTCAACGCCAACACCATTCAGTTGAATGTGGAATCGGCCATAGAAAAAGTATTCCAGATCCCACTCAGAATTCATGGATGCTCAAGAACGGACACTGGAGTGCATGCCCTGGGTATGATGGCACATTTTGACATCCCTCTGAAAATGGATGGATCCATCCCCATACCACCACAGAAATTGCCATTGGCACTGAATCGATTCTTACCGCTGGACATCCGCATCACTCATGCCAGCATTAAACCATCTGACTTTCACGCCCGATTCAGTGCCTGGGGCAAGCAATACAGGTATTTCATCTGGAATCATCCACATCACAACCCATTGATGAGGTCAACCACGTGGCACTTTCCACAATCACTGGACATCCGGGCCATGCGGCTGGCGGGTCGTGACTTCATCGGCACCATGGACTTCCGATCCTTCGCGAATTTACATGCATACCCAGTTGAAAATACCATTCGGACTGTCTTCCGATGCTCGATCCGCCAATCGGGTCCATTGCTGACATTTATAATAGAAGGGGACGGCTTCCTCTATAAAATGTGTCGAGGTATGGTTGGAACCCTGGTTCAGATTGGCATTGGAAAATTTCCCATATCTGCTGTCCGATCCATGTTGGCTGAGAAGAATAGGATAGCCGCTGGCCAGACCGCTCCAGCACACGGCCTTACCTTGTGGAAGGTTTTTTATGATCATTAATTTATGCACCCCACCTTTGACATAGTTCTCATCGAACCGGAAATCCCACAAAATACGGCAACATTGCCAGAACATGTGCCGTTACCCAATCCCGCCTCCATCTCATCGAACCTCTGGGCTTCGAAATGTCCGATAAATACCTCAAACGATCCGGCATGGACTACTGGAATCACGTGACCTGGAAAACCTGGCCGAACTGGCTGGCATTTGCTTCTCAGGCCGATAAACTCAACCCATCCAGTCAGACCTGGTATGTTGAATGTGGAAGTTCAACCATTTATACCGACGCCATATTCCGTCCTGGTGATCGATTTGTGTTCGGGCGGGAAACGTTTGGCATTCCCCCAAACCTCTGCCAGGCACATCGGGAATCCTGGATCTCTATCCCCATGACCAACCCATCCGCACGATCACTCAACCTCAGCAACTGTGTCGCGATTGTGCTTTTTGAAGCCATACGCCAATCCAGAACCTGACGTCTATAAATCCCTTCACCCGCTTCAATTCAGTCAACCTGATGGATTGCTGAGGATTTTCTCTCTTTTAATGAGCACTGCCTTCCTGCCCGGATCTCAAGCAGGCATCCATTGACGATCATACTTCACTCGGAATAGGGATCCATGAGAATGCTGCCGAGGAGCTGATCAAGGTGTGGTGTTTCCATCCGGTTCTGCCGCAATGCGGAAAAAACGGGGAGAATCTCCTAATACCGGAAATTTTTCCACCAGAACCATTTCTTTGAATATAGAACTCACAGGGATCTGCTCAATGATTTCGAGGACCGAATTGGAGCTTTGCCTGAGTGGATTCAGCGAAATCCAATTCCGCCGGTTTGCAGATACCTGGCAATTCAATAGCAGGTTTGAATCATTGGTTCGAACCATGAGATGGACATGGAAATATGCCAAGCCATCACGCACCCTAACATCTGTGGAAATCCAGCTGGATTTTCCTCTCGAGCTGAAGGATTGCCTCCAAAGCAATATTCCAGATAATTTTCCCAACCATCCGAATCCGGATCCGCATGCTCACCCCACAACGTGTCACGCAGCGATTCGTCACCCAGTTCACTGGGTGAAAAATACTCCAGCTGCCATGCTCGATATGTGTTCACCCATACTGTAAACTCCCCCTCGAATCGCAGTTGGTCAGTTGTCATGCCAGAAAAATGAATTTTCACCTCTCCTTGAGCATCGTGCAAAGGTTCGAGCGTGGCTGTGCCCTGGTTGATACTCAGTGTCTTCAGAAGACTTTCATTTTCAATATTCAGAATTTCAAACCGCTGGAGGTTGGAATAGGCGGGAGCACCAGGAAAATTGAGAATATTGTGGAGCCTGACTGGGCTGCCGGCCGCCAGTACGAGTGCCGGAGAAACATACTTCCGGATTTCAGATTGTATATATATTCTCAGAACACCTTCGACACGGCGACCCGAATCTGACTTTCCGGATAATTTGATCTCAATGGATCCAAAACTATTAGCAGCCGGCATCACCACCAGATGGTTGTTGCGAAGCGCAAGTGCATGTATTTTTTCAGCTCCAGCAAGAGATTGCGCGGATTCCCAAATGATGGGAATGGGTTGACCGTCAACCCGTGCAGAATCCAGCGAAAGGACTTGTTCTCCCTGATTTTCCTGAAAAATGTGATCAGCCAGGATGGCAAACAAAGTAGTACCGGAAACAATGATATTTAATGTTCCAGTATATGGCCTGCCATCACTCCCCAACGCAGTTAATCCTGCAGCTATCTGACCAAACTGGTTTTTGGCAGGTTTAATAAAGAGTATCCCATTCTCGACTGTGATTTGTTCCAGAAGCCAGGAATTACTGAGGCTTGAAACTTTTGACGAAACCAGTGTTGTTCCAGCGGATAAAGGGATTGATGTCGCCAGGTTCAAAGATACTTGATTGCTGTTCTCCTCCAGAACCTGTTCAGGCAGTGTGAATGTCCTGGTAATCGGGGTCACATGGATAGCTATTTCGCCCATGTAGGGGCGACCATCATTTCCTTCCGCTTGGAATTGGAGATTGGTTGTTCCAAACTGATCCCCATTCACCAGAAAAATGAGTTGTCCATCGATCACTCCAAACTGACTGAGCAGTTCGGCATTGCTGTTGGCGGTGATCCGTATTTCTGCCAAGTCACCAGCACCGGAAGATAAACGGAAAAATGGCACTAAATTCAGGCTCTGCTGACCACTGTTCTCCTCAACGGTGACTTCTATCAAGGTGAGGACTCTGGTCAAGGGAGACACCATAAGTGTCACTGTCCCCGTGTATGGACGCCCATCCACCCCCCGTCCGGCAAGAGATACCACAACCTGACCAAAGCGATCGGTAGCACCTTGATAATTCAACTGGCCATTCACCACGACCACCTGACTGAGAATCTGGCTATTACTCAGTGAACTGACTTCCAAACTCGCGATTTGGTCAGGCCTGGACAAGCCCATCAAAGGCAATAAGTTGAACACATGTTGACCACTATTCTCGGGAACTGCTTGATCCACTCCTGAAAACTGTCGTGTCAATGGGCCCACTGTGATCTTCACTGTCCCTGAATACGGACGGCCATCCACTCCCTGTCCACTTATGTAGACCAATACTTGACCAAAGAAATCCGTCACACCTTCATATTTAAAGAGGCCGTCCTCCACAATGGCCTGGCTGAGGATTCTTATATTGCTCTGGCCACTCACCGCCAGGCTCGCCAGCTGGTTGGGGGAACTCAGTCCCATCAAGGCAGTAAGTTAACAACATGCTGGCCACTGTTCTCCATGACAATTTGATCGGGAGCCGCAAACTGGCGTGTCAGTGGTGTGATCGTGATCTTCACCGTCCCTGCATACGGGCGGCCATCCACTCCCTGACCAGTCAGGGACACCACCACCTGGCCAAACACATCCGTGACACCCTGATAATTCAACGCACCATTCACCACAGCCGCCTGACTGAGGATTTGGGGGTTGCTCTGGCCACTGACCGTCAGGCTGGCCAGCTGATTGGGGGAACTCAGTCCCATCAGGGGCAGTAAATTGACAACATGCTGGCCACTGTTCTCCGGCACGATCTGATCCGGGGCTGCAAACTGGCGTGTCAGTGGTGTGATCGTGATCTTCACCGTCCCAGCATACGGACGGCCATCCACTCCCTGACCAGTCAGGGACACCACCACCTGGCCAAACACATCCGTGACACCCTGATAATTCAAAACACCATTCACTACAACCGCCTGACTGAGGATTTGGGGGTTGCTCTGGCCACTGACCG
>JAJOIW010000176.1 GCA_021209225.1 Verrucomicrobiota bacterium | reverse complement strand
CACACTTGGGACTTGTCTGAGTGAGCACAGAAAAGTTGTGCACCCCTGGGATCTGAGTGAGGATTTCGAAGCTTCTCCGCAAAAAAGCATGTTCCTGCGGACTATGCTGCGGATGGACCAATGAGAAAAAGACACTGTGAGTGATCATGCGGGGTGAAAAATAGCAGAGAGCTTCCACGGGTCCATGATGAAAATGTGATAAATTGAGCTATTGAGCCCGAAAAAGATATTTGGGCTGCTGTGATTGATATTTGGAAAACCTGACCGATTATTTACGGGTCGGCACGGACCTCAGCCCGGATGTGAAGCGGCACTGCGGCATTCGGGGCGGTCCTTGACTCATGACTGGCCTCTAGCTAGGATGGCCAAACCTTAAAAACAAAGAAATGATGATGCAGAACGTGTTGGTTCCAATGGTGGTTGAACAAACTGGGCGCGGCGAAAGAGCCCAGGATATTTACTCCAGACTTCTAGAAGACCGTATTGTGTTTTTGGGGACTGAGGTCAACGACATGATTTCAAACCTGGTTGTGGCACAGCTCCTTTTCTTGCAGAGCAAGGATCCCAAAAAAGACATCCACCTGTATATCAACAGCCCAGGTGGGAGCGTCACAGCAGGACTGGCCATCTACGACACCATGCAATACATTTCCTGTGATGTGAATACCTACTGCATCGGCCAGGCCGCATCCATGGGAGCTGTCCTCCTCTGCGGCGGAGCCAAAGGCAAAAGATATTCACTCCCGAATTCGATCATTATGATCCACCAGGTTTTGGGCGGTGCCCAGGGCCAGGCCAGTGACGTCGAAATCCGGGTCAAACACATGCTGGAACTCAAAAACAGACTCAATAACATCCTCTCCAAACACACAGGCCAAACCGTCGAACAAATCGACCGCGATTGCGACAGGGATAATTTTATGACTGCACCAATGGCCAAGGACTATGGACTTGTCGACCAAGTCGTCGACTTCCGCAAAGAGGCTCATTCGCTGACTGAAGAAAAGAAGGACTGAAACTGCCGAATCATTCGGATGACTCACTGATTTCTTAGAACTGACCCGGAAAACCCGGGAATCAATCAACTCATGGCCAGACCCAACAACCTGACATTGTGCAGTTTCTGCGGTAAATCCCACTCTGAAGTGCGGAAGATGATCGCAGGACCCGGTGTGTACATATGCGACAACTGCGTTCTCGTTTGCAAAAGCGTCCTGGATAAAGAACTCAACGCCGACACCCAGAAAAAACTGATGAAGGTCGAGTTACCTCGTCCCTCAGAAATCAAATCTGCTCTCGATGAATACACCGTGGGCCAGGAAAATGCGAAAAAGGTCTTATCCGTCGCGGTATACAACCACTACAAAAGGATTAATGACCGAAACCAAAGGCTCCAGAACGAATCCGCTTCCGATCAGTTAAAAAACAACGAGTCCCAGAACGAGGACATCGAGCTGGAAAAAAGTAATATCCTCCTGGTCGGCCCCACTGGATCCGGCAAAACCTTGCTCGCCCGGACACTCGCCAGAATCCTCGATGTGCCCTTCGCCATTGCTGATGCAACAACTCTCACCGAGGCTGGTTATGTGGGGGAAGACGTGGAAAATATAGTCCTCCGACTCCTGCAGAACGCGGAATCGACGTCAAAAAAGCAGAAATGGGCATCATCTATATCGATGAAATCGATAAAATAGCCAGAAAAACCGAAAACGTCTCCATAACCCGCGATGTCTCTGGCGAAGGCGTCCAGCAGGCCCTACTCAAAATCCTTGAAGGCACCATCTGCAACGTCCCACCCCAAGGCGGCAGAAAACACCCACAACAGGAATATATCCGCGTCGATACCAGTAATGTCCTCTTCGTCGTCGGTGGCGCCTTCGTCGGCATCGATAAAATTATCCGCCGCAGACTCGGACACAGGGTCGTCGGTTTCCATAATAAAAAATCCAAAGAATTCAACGTAGGAACCATGTCCGATCGGGAGATCCTCTCCTTCCTCGAACCAGAGGACCTCAATGCTTATGGCTTCATCCCCGAATTTATTGGCAGACTCCCCATGGCCACTGTCCTCCACGAACTCAATGAAGAGGAATTGGTTCAGGTCATGACCAGCACCAAAAACAGTTTAATCAAACAGTTTACTAAATTGATGCAGATGGAGAACGTGCAACTCGAGTTCACGACGGGTGCATTACATGAATTGGCTAAGCAAGCGGTGGCGAAGCAGACTGGAGCCCGGGCATTGCGGGGCATGATGGAAAAATTGATGTTGGACGTCATGTATGAGGTCCCAGATCTTGATAAATTGGAATCCGTCCAGGTCACGAGCGAGGTTGTGAGAGGGGAATCAAAGCCTATCCGGCAATTCAAACGGGCCGAGGCAGCGTAAGGGCGTGCGTGTTGTCTGTGAATATTGAGTTATCCGAAGCCAATCGCTCCGGGTTTATTCGTCTCCCATTTTTTCCCTGATGTGATTCTTCCGCAGAATGAAGACCATTCCATGAGCCATACTCACCTGCTGAGGTGATGGAAAAGTTCAAAACTGGAATGAGATCCGGCAGGGTGGCTATGGGATCCCAGTCATTGGTTCGAATGAAGAAAGCAAAAAAGGAAGCCGTGCCGGAGAACCGACACGGCTGGAGTTTGTATTACCCAATACAACCCTTTAACTATTTGGCTATTGACAACTTCAACCAACAAAAACTGATAACATCGGACTACTATGTTTTTAAACTCAGCGATCGTTGTAATGGTTAAACAATTCAGATGGGAATTTGTTCAGAATTTTTTAATTTACTTTTTAAGCACGATGTATTGGGTAGCTCGATATCTTGATTGCGCGGAGAGTATTTTGAGCAGAACGTTGCTTTTTCCGTGTGTGTTGAGGGCGTTATTGATATCCCTCAAGGATTTGACATTGATTTGATTGACGGAGAGTACGACATCCCCGGCAGAGAGTCGGGTTCGGGCCAAAGGAGAGGAATTATCCACGCGAAGGATCACCACTCCAGAAACGTCCCCTGGAATCCCGAAATTCTGTCTCAGGTCGTTGGATATTTCGGACAATTCAAGGCCTTGCAGGGCGGAATCCTGATGGAATTCACGATCCAGCCCTTGGGATTGTCTTTTGATTGGGGATCCGAATCCATCAACCGGGGAATCTTCATCCAATTCGGCTAAGACCGGGTAGAGGGTGGACTCCTTTCCGCTGCGCAGTATTTTGAGAGCTACTTTTTCGCCGGGAGGGGTCTGGGCGATTCTGGATCGGAAGGAGTCTTTATTGAGGACGTCCAGACCATTGACTGAAAGCACCACGTCTCCGTCGCGTATACCGGCTTCCTCCGCTGGAGAATTGGGAATAACTTCACTGATCAACGCTCCACGCACAGTTTCCATCTTGAAATAATCAGACAACTCGGGGGTGATGTCCTGAATTAAAACTCCAAGATATCCACGGACCATTTTTCCATATTGGACAAGGTTGTTCATGACGCTCAATGCCAGATTGGACGGGATGGCAAATCCAAGACCATCGCTTCCACCGGAAGGAGAGGCAATGGCTGTGTTGATGCCGACTAATCGGCCTTTGGCATCGACCAGTGCCCCGCCGGAGTTTCCCCGATTGATTGCGGCGTCCGTCTGAATAAAGCTTTGATAGTTGATAGCGAGATCCTCGAGTACGGATCGGCTGGTTGCTCCGACAATCCCCATAGTCACGGTCTGTCCCACGCCTAAAGGGTTCCCTATGGCCATGACTATATCACCAATTTCAATTTGGTCACTGTCGGCAAACACAGCGCTGGGCAGTCCCTGAGCGTCTATTTTAAAACGGCCACATCAGTCGCCGGATCTTTACCCACAATCTCGGCTTTGTACTTTTTACCTGTGTGTGTCAATTCAACTGTGATGGTATCCGCTCCATCCACCACGTGGTTATTGGTGAGTATAAAGCCGTCCTCACTCACGATCACTCCGGACCCCAGACCAGTCTGAACAGGAGCCATTTCTCCCAGATCCCGCTGAATTGGGAATGCCAAAAAAGCGCTCAAAAATTGGATCCCGGGACCCCGGAAAATAACCGGTATTTCTTACGGTTATCTTCTGTTGGGTTTCTATCGATACAACACTCTTCCTCACTTCCTTAATGATAGGGGCAAAGGATGTCAGCGTGGTCCCATCCCGTTCGATCGGATCATGATCCTGACGAATATCCGGAAGGGACTTTCCTGCCCAAACCTGGTTCAATGCGGCCATCAGCAATAATAACCAGGTTGATGATGTTTTTAATTGTGCCTTCATATCTGATCTATGTACGTGATGTTTCATATATTCATATATTCTTTCTGCTGAACTTCAGCAGCGTTCATTGATGGGAAAGACAACAGGAACGCCGTTCGGGTTCATTATTTTTTGGGCAAAAATTTTATCATTCAGCCTCAGGAGGTGCGCTTACCGGCAATCCACACCTCACCCCACCGTCCGCATCTGTACGGGCTTCCGGACGATCCAAAGCAGCACACCTGTGGGAACCTTGAAATCTAAGGTTTGATTTAGACCAGAAATCTGCCATCATGAACCTGTTGGTGAAAATTTTGATTTTCTTAGATGGAAGTCCTCCAACGCATTAAACTGATTCTGAAACCGGAAACTCTGAAAACATGGCAGTAAAAGTAGCAATCAACGGCTTTGGCCGAATAGGTCGACTGGTCTTTCGCGCACTGGTTGAACAAGGACTTCTTGAATCGGATGTCGAGGTGGTGGCGGTCGGTGACATTGTTCCTGCCGACAACCTGGCATACCTTTTGAAGTATGACTCCACTCAGGGCCGCTTCAAAGGTCAGGTCGGCTCGAGGAAGTCCTCGGCGGACAAGGCGGATGATGATGTGCTGATTGTGAATGGACGCGACATTGCTGTCGTGAGCGCCCGTGAACCATCGGGACTTCCATGGAAACAGCTGGGAGTGGATATTGTCATTGAGTGCACAGGCCTGTTCACCGAGGCAGCAAAAGCCCGCGGACATATCGATGCCGGCGCCAGAAAAGTTATCATTTCAGCCCCAGCCAAAGAGGAGGACATCACCATTGTTATGGGTGTCAATCATGAAAAATATGATCCAGCCAAGCATCACATCATTTCAAATGCCTCCTGTACAACAAACTGTCTGGCGCCCATTGTCCATGTCCTCCTCACTGAGGGATTGGGCATCGAAGAGGGCTTGATGACCACCATTCACGCCTACACAGCGACACAGAAAACTGTCGATGGGCCGAGTCGGAAAGATTGGAAAGGTGGACGTTCCGCCGCCATCAATATCATTCCATCCTCAACCGGGGCAGCCAAAGCCGTCGGGTTGGTCATTCCTGAAGTCAAAGGCAAACTGACAGGTATGGCATTCCGCGTGCCCACACCAACAGTCTCCTGCGTTGACCTCACCGTGAAAACAGTGAAGGAAACCTCCTACTCCCAGATTGCCGCCCTCATGAAAAAGGCTTCGGAAACCTATTTGAAAGGTCAGCTCGAATACACGGCTGATGAAGTGGTCAGCACCGATTTCATCCACAGCTCGGCATCGTCCATTTTTGATGCGGGATCCGGGATTGAGCTCAACAGTCGTTTCTTCAAACTGGTCAGCTGGTATGACAACGAGTGGGGCTATTCCAATCGGGTGGGTGATCTGCTCAAATACATGATCGACAAAGGGCTGTAATCCAGTCCGTCGAAACCACGACACTTTTCAAGCCCGGTCCCTGCACAGGAGACCGGGCTTTCCATTTAATAGGACTGAAATGATATGATTGCAGCTTTGACAGCAGCATTTTTATTTGCAGGATCAGCGACGACTGCCCGGTATATTTCACGGACATTCAACCAGGGCGCACAGGCAAACCTTTATCGATTGTTTGTCGCGGTGATTCTGCTGGGAGCCTGGTCCATACCCAGCGGCCAGGCTTTTGGAAATGTGGGATGGGGAACACTTTTTGTGAGTGGCATCATCGGCTTTGGGTTAGGTGATGTCGCCCTGTTTTATGCTCTGAGTCGTCTGGGAGCCCGGCTCACCATCATGGTGATTCATTGTCTGGCTACCCCAATTGCTTCCATCTTCGAATATATATTTTTAGGTACGGTGATTTCCCCATTGGAATCGTTTGTCATCGCCGTGATTCTCACCGGGGTATTTATTTCCCTCTGGGGTCAACCCCTGGCACAGCAAAATTCAGAGAATCAAACCAGAAAATCCGCCGAAAAGGATCGTTGGATTGGATGGGCCTGGGCCCTGACCGCCAGTCTGGGACAGGCTGGAGGCGCATTTTTAAGTCGCTCAGCATATCAGGAAATGGAAGTCCTGGGTGAATCCACGGATGCCATAAGCTGTGCCTGGATCCGCATGCTGGGTGGCATACTTTTCAGCTTTTTCTATATTGCCATTTTTCAGGGACCCGGTCACATCTTCCGTTGGCCGCCTCATTGCAAGATATCCCGAACATCCTTTCTCGGGTTGATCACACTCAACGCGGTTTTGGGTCCCGCACTGGGTGTGACCTGTTACCAGTGGGCTCTGGCGACAACTCCGACCGCTCTGGTGCTCCCAATCGTAGCTCTGGCCCCGGTTTTACTCATTCCCATCTCCTTCAGGATCGATGGAGTCCGACCCAGCAAAATTTCGATTCTCGGTGGATTATTGGCCCTGACCAGCGTGGTGATTCTCGGGGTATCGCGGAAACAGTGATTCTTACAAATCCCGCCAAATCGCCCCCATAGCACAGAGTCCAGATCAGACTGCATACATGGTTGATGCTGAAATGAAATTGCATCGTTTCCAGTATTGATGTCTCTCTCAATTTTGAAATGATAGCTGCATGAAAGCCCGCATTACCAGAAATCAGTCCTCCCGTCGGGGATTCCTGAAAAGCACCTTGGCTGGCGCCATGGCGCCGTTGTTTATTCCCCGCTCAATTCTGGGCCAACCAGGCACATTGTCTCCTAATGAAAAACCGACCCGCGCCATCATAGGCGTTGGGGGCATGGGCCGGGGACATATTGGTTATATTCCAGAATCTCCCTTGCTGGCCATTTGCGATGTCGATTCCAACCATCTGAAACAGGCCAGAGATCAGATAGGCCGTGACATAGATGCCTACTCTGATTTTCGCGAACTGCTGGAACGCCCGGATATCGACATCGTCCATATACCCACCCCACCCCATTGGCACGCCTTTATGGCGGTGGCTGCCGCCAAAGCAGGAAAAGATATCTGGTGCGAAAAACCTATGACTCGAACCATAGCCGAGGGACAAAAAGTGGTCGAAGCCGTCCAGACTCACAACCGTGTATTCCGCCTCAACACCTGGTTCCGCTTCCAGGATGGCTTCTACGGTTACGGGACAACGGTCGAGCCCATCCGCAAGGCGGTCATGAATGGTTTGCTCGGCTGGCCACTGAAGGTCATTGTCAGTGAACACACTGGCTTCAATTGGAAATTTGGATGGAGCGGACGCACGGACCTCCAACCCCAGCCGGTCCCATCCCATCTCGATTACCAGATGTGGCTTGGACCAGCCCCCTTCAAACACTATCACCCGCATCGGGTCCACGGCAGCTTCCGTGGATACTGGGATTACGATGGCGGGGGACTTGGCGATATGGGCCAACATTATCTCGATCCAATCCAATATATCCTTGGAAAGGACCACACCAGCCCCGTTCACATTGAAGCCGATACCGAACCCCAGGACATCGACGCCGTCGGGTCATGGAGACGCATAGAACTCACTTACCAGGACGGATGCCAAATCATCCTCGATGGCCAAGGCATTGAAAAAGACGTCCCATTCATCGAGGGACCCGAAGGAAAACTGTTCAAAAATCTCCAGTCCAATATCCAAGGATTCCAACAGAAATTGGAGGCCCTCGAAAATCCGCCAGAGCAAGTGACCGACTTCCTGCAAGCCGTGGTCCATCGCAGAAAATTCGCACTCAATGAATCCAATGGCCACAGATCCTGCACATTAATCAACTTGGGGAAAATTGCCCTCCGCACCCGCAGACGCCTCACTTTTGATCCAAATCTGCAGATTTTCCCCAATGATCCCGAGGCAAACAGCTATGTCCAACAACCCATGCGGGAACCTTGGAACCTCTTTTCCTAAGGGCCACATCGATATTTATCGGCGGTTTGTAATGCCAGGTGGACAAATCTGTGGTGGCATGATATTCCCTGTGAATGACTGCTCCTCTGTCAGTAAGAGGTGTGATCCTGGCTTCCAGTAAATCAGAGGCCAACAGAAGAGAATTATCAAAACGGAGAATTAAGACCATGGCGGCAAAATCTAAACCTGCGGTGCAGGCCACAAATGACGGTGAGATGGCAGCGAAAATGAGAAATCTGGATGCGGCAATTTCGACAATAACAAAATCTTTCGGCGAAGGGAGTATCATGCGCTTTGGCGAGGGCAACTCTCAGAAGCGCATAGATGTCATCTCAACAGGTGCCCTGCCCTTGGATTTGGCTCTGGGCGTTGGCGGCCTTCCAAAGGGCAGAATCGTCGAAATCTACGGACCCGAATCCTCAGGAAAAACGACTGTCATGCTTCACGTGATCGCCAATGCTCAGAAAGCAGGCGGTATCGCTGCCTTCATCGATGCGGAACACGCCCTTGATCCAGCCTACGCGCGCCGACTTGGAGTCAACCTCGATGATCTCCTTATTTCTCAACCGGATAGCGGTGAAGAGGCTTTGACTATTTGTGAAACCCTGGCTAAATCCAACTCGCTGGATGTCATTGTCGTGGACTCTGTGGCCGCCCTGGTTCCCAAAGCCGAGCTCGAGGGCGACATGGGTATGGCCACCATGGGTATGCAGGCCCGCCTGATGAGCCAGGCTCTCAGAAAACTGACAGCCATCCTTCACAAAGCTCACACAACTTGCATCTTCACCAACCAGTTGCGCGAAAAGGTCGGCGTCATGTTCGGCAATCCTGAAACCACTCCCGGTGGAAAAGCCCTCAAATTCTACGCCAGCGTTCGTATCGATATCCGCAGAAAAGAAGTCATCAAAGATGCATCGGGCAATATCATCGGAAACAACGTCAAAGTTAAAATCGTCAAAAACAAAGTGGCTCCCCCATTTGCTGAGGCCGAATTCTCCATCATGTACAATCAAGGCATCAATCGCGAAGCCAGCATTCTCGAGGCCGCCCTCACAAAGGAAATCCTCAATAAAAAAAGGCGCCTGGATCCAATACAACGGAGAAATGATCGGACAAGGCAAGGAAGCCGCCAGACAATACCTCGTCGAAAACCCCCAGGTTGCCGACGAAATCCGCAATAAAGTACTCGAACTCGTCAGCCCAGTTGCCAGCTCTTCATCCGATTTCTCCCAGGAATCCTATGAAGAACCCATCGAGGATTGATTTCACATCATTTTGAGCTTTCTCTGCAAGGATAGAACCTTGCGGAGAAAGCCCACTCCAAAATTCTCACCCCAGTCCCAATATGGTCCCCCTCAGGAAACAACTCAAGGATGCTCGCGAAAAGCGAAACCTCACAATCCAGCAGGTGGCCGCATTGACTAATATCAAAACAGAACATATCCGGGCCCTCGAAGAAGGAAATTACGCCTTCTTCTCAGCCCCAATCTACATCCGGGGCTTCGCCCGCTCCATCGCCATCGCCCTCAAAATGGACCTGCTCAGTGTCATGGGCCAGCTGGATATCGAACTTTCTGAACAACGTCAGAATCTTAAAAACGCCGACCTCCATAAATCCTCCGAACCTCTCACAACCTCCACCCTATCCCCAGACAAGTCCTTCCACTTTCCATGGAAATGGGTCAGCTTCTCCTTCTTTGGATTGATTCTCTCAATCCTTGCCTTCTTCACCATCCGGTATTTCATCCATTCTTCTGATCCAAAACTGAACACAAATTCCTCAGGACAATCCAACCCGTCTCCAGGCATCATCCTCAAAGATTATTCCGGATCCCTCGACCTCCCCACCAATACCATTACAAATACCCTCCCGGAATAGTCACACGCACCCACCCAATTCCTGAGACCCAATCATCCTAACTCCTCTTCAAGACCGGAAACATCATTTGAACACTGTTCATTTTCGGCCCCTACTCCGCGGAAAAAGCCGGGCCCCTTCTTCATCGCTATCAGAACCAATGCCATGTCTGCGGGAGATACCCCGGAAATCCTCGAGGCCTGCCCTAATGTGTGCGGACGGATTTTCATCAGCTTCTGACGGGATTCGTTGCTCATTCCCCGCAGGTGCTCATAATCCATCCAAACGGGAATTTTTTTGTCCTCCATCGACTTGAACCGCTCAATTTCAGCTTGCTGACGATCAATATAGCCCGAATACTTGAGTCGGATTTCCACTTGGAATGCCAAATCTGCGGGAAACTGAGCATTGGCTGCCGGCAGTTCGAAGTAACTGACACCCGGCCGCTTGAGCAGTTGCGCCTGAGAATGACCCTCCGTCCAGGTTCTTTCCAACCTTTGCACCTCTTGACTTATCTGTTCATATTTTTTGAGAAAAATTTCGTGATTCCGCCTCGAAAGCAGCCCCATCTCAAAACCAAGAGCGGACAGCCTCTCATCGGCATTGTCCTGTCGTAAAACTAATCTATATTCCGCCCTGGAAGTGAACATGCGATAGGGCTCCTGCGTCCCTTTCGTCACTAAGTCATCTATCAAAACCCCAATATAGGCTTGATCCCTTCCCAGAATAATTCCTGGTTGACCAAGCACTTTTCTGGCCGCATTGATTCCCGCTATTAATCCCTGTGCCGCAGCTTCTTCATAACCGGAGGTTCCATTAATTTGACCCGCCAGAAAAAGATTCTCGCAATTCTTGGTCTCCAGAGTCAGCTGAAGCTGAGTTGGATCGGCAAAATCATACTCCACCGCATAGGCAGGCCGAAGAATCTCAGCCCGCTCGCATCCGACAATACTCCGGATCATTCTGATCTGAACCTCAAATGGCAAACTGGTTGAAAATCCATTGACATAAAATTCGTCTGTTTGAGTTCCTTCAGGTTCCAGAAAGATCTGATGCCTGGGCTTATCCGAAAAGCGGACAATCTTATCCTCAATGGATGGGCAATATCTCGGGCCAATGCCCTCAATAATACCTGAATACATTGGGGATAAATGCAGATTATCCCGGATCAATTCAGCGGTTTGGTCCGTGGTGTAGGTGATAAAGCACTCCAGTTGGCCACCGGTTTGATCTAAAATTGAACCTGGAGGATACTCTTTTCCACATTCCGCCTGTCGGCCACGCCGCTGGACCGGTTGTTCCACGTGGAACAAATCCTCCCGCCAATAGGAAAACCAGGGCACTGGTTCATCCCCGGATTGGGCCTCGGTTTTTTCAAGATCCAGAGACTTTCTTAATACCCGGGGTGGAGTGCCGGTCTTCAATCTCCCCAGGGAAAGTCCAGCGGCTTTCAAACTCCCTGATAGAGAATTGGTTGCGGATTCACCGGCACGCCCCCCCCGATTGCTGGTTCTGACCGGTATGCATCAATCCTCTGAGAAAGGTGCCAGTGGTGACAATAACCGTCTTTCCCAGAAACCGGACGCCCAGGGAAATATCCACTCCAGTCACCCGGTTTTTCTCCAGAACCAGCGATTCCGCCTGACCTTGGCGGATATCCAGATTGACCTGTCGCTCGCAAATCCACTTCAGTCGGAACTGGTAGGCTTTTTTGTCACATTGCGCCCGGGGGGCCCAGACTGAAGGTCCTTTGGTTGTATTCAACATGCGGAATTGTAAACCCGACATATCGGTGTTCTTTCCCATTTCTCCGCCTAACGCATCTATCTCCCGGGCCAGGTGACCTTTGGCCAGACCTCCAATTGCCGGATTGCACGACATCTGACCAATCGTGTCGCAGTTGGTTGTCAGAAGTAATGTCTGGCAACCCATCCGGGCTGAAGCCAACGCAGCTTCCACCCCCGCGTGCCCTGCCCCGAGCACAATGACGTCGTACTCTTTCGGAAAAACAAATGTCATAGGAATTCCATTTTGCTGGATTCGCATCAATTTTGCAGGTAGCCAAACTGGTATTGCTGAACCCCATCCGGGTTGTCCCGCATGACATACCCAGGACGATTGGCAACGAGGTGTCTGAGTACTCTGAATACAGATTCCTCCTCCCCACTTCTGCCCAGTTCCTTCGTCAGGTGTTCCACGTGGAACATCTGGCCAGGGTGTTGCTTGAGAAACACATCCAGCGCCAGAATGATGTCGATCACCCGACCGGCCGCTTTTTTGCCTGCCTCAACACCCGGTTGGTGGTATGCGTTGATACCAACAAAATGGGCATAATATCCCACAGCTCTCTCATAAATGGCTATCAGAAATCCAAGATAATAGGGAGTGAGTTCTGGAATGGTTAGAGTGATGGATTCCCGTCCTTTTTCGCTCAGTGCGGTGCGGGTGCCCTGAAGAAACCCAGCCAGATAATCACCACTGGTAATGCCAGACTCCACCTCTATGGATGGAGACTGACGATCCTTGAGCACTTCAATGAATGTGACGAAGAAATTGTGAATGCCATCCCTCAACTGTTGAACATAGGCATGCTGGTCGGTGGAACCTTTATTCCCATAAACGCTTATACCCTGGTGAACCTGATTTCCCTCGAGGTCGTATTCCTTGCCCAGTGATTCCATGACAAGCTGCTGGAGGTACTTTGAGAAGAGATCCAATCGATCTTTGTAGGGCAGGATCACCATGGATTTCTCTCCCCGTCCATTCCCGGTGAAATACCATGCGGCAGCGATTTGGGCTGCAGGATTTTCTGCCACTCTGAGCATCGGGTCAACTGATCCGCATCCGATGCTCCCTTTAAAAATTCCGGGATGTCATATCCTGCGAGAGCTGCGGGAAGCAGGCCCACAGCGGACATCACACTGGTGCGTCCACCGACCCAGTCCCACATGGGAAATGTTTTTATCCACCCGTTTTTCGTGGCGTAATTGTGGAGCTGACTCGAATCACTGGTTATCGCGACTGCGTGCTGCTGGAATGCGTATCCGGCTTTCTCCCAGGCACTTTGTGCCTCGAGCATTCCATTGCGTGTCTCTTTTGTGCCACCGCTTTTGGAGATGACAACAACCAGGGTCTTCCCAAAATTGGAGGCTCCTATAGCACTGAGAACAAGATCCATCCCATCTGGGTCTGTGTTATCAAAATAGAAAGTTTCAAGCCCGGACGTATCCGGTGATTTCAAAGCACGGTCCACAAGTTGTGGCCCCAGAGCAGATCCCCCAATACCAATCAGAAGCAGATTGCGGAACGGGCCGTCCGCTCCGATGATGGTTCCATTATGAATATCCGCGGCAAAAGTCCGGATCGAGTCCAGAGTGGATGAAATCTCGAGCGTCAGACTTTTCTCCGGGGCCAGGGCAGGGGATCGGAGCCAATAATGGCCGACCTGGCGGTTTTCATCGGGATTGGCGATTGATCCTGATTCCAGTTCTTTCATGGCCTTCCAGGCTTGTTCCCATCTGGGGTTGAATGCCTCAATCCACGCGGCGTCCATGGACAAATGGCTTAAATCCAATGAAAAGCCAGTGGGAGGGAAAGTATAATATGATTTTACAAATTTCTTCCAGTTGTTTTGCATTTTGTTTACTAATTATAAAAATTTGGTTTTGTCTGCTGGGATCCGTTATTGGTTTGGTGGGTTTTCATCAACCTGGATTTGGATGTGGGGTGAGAATTTGGTGAGGCATGATTGCCTGGTCGATTCTTCCGGAATGATGGAATGACACTCTTCCAATGAATGGACACCGCACAAAGCCACGGGGCCGCAGACATGGGAGGCAGTGTAAGCGCAAAGATCTTTACCAACAATCAGATTGCGACATAATTGTGAGGTAGAAAATGTGGTAGTGAGGAATATTGATGGAGAAGACAGTCATTTGTTTTGGGGAGGTATTATGGGATTGTCTGCCGAAAGGGTTATATCTGGGTGGGGCACCAGTGAATGTTGCCTTTCACGTCCAGCAGAACCGGAATTTCACGGGTTTTCCAATTTCAGCTGTGGGAAATGACTTTTTGGGTGGGGAAGTCATTCGCAGACTTCAATCCTTTGGCATTCCAACCCGCGGTATACATTTGAGTGAAGACCGACTCACTGGAGCAGTCATTGTGGATATTGATTCCAGTGGGAATGCGCAGTATCGCTTTCTGGATGATGTCGCCTGGGATGCAATCAGTTATGATGAGGATTGTTTGCCGGATTCCCCGGGTGTGGAGGCCATAGTTTTCGGTACTTTGGCTTTTCGCTGTGCCGGGAATGAATCCATGCTGGCACAGTTATTGGCGCGATATCCGGGTGCCAGAAAGGTCTGTGACATTAATTTGAGAAAGCCTTTCGATGATTTGGAGAACGCGCGTCGATTGTGCCAAAAAGCGGATTTAGTGAAATTGAACCATGATGAACTGGCGGGAATGGTTGGTGAATCCAGCGCCACAAACGCACGGGGTATAGAAATTCAAATCCAGACGCTTCACCAGCAGATGCCGGAAAAAGACTTATGTGTGACGGCGGGTGCTTCTGGGGCGGGGTTGTTCCGAGTTTCAGAGGATAAATGGTTCTGGGAGGACGCTGTTCCTGTCACTGTGCGGGATACAGTTGGGGCAGGGGACTGTTTCCTGGCCACTCTCCTCGTCTCACTTGCTGAGGGCTTCTCCAGCCAGGATGCTCTGCGCAAGGCATGCCGCATGGGAGAGTTTGTTGCCTCGCAGGACGGCGCCATGCCCCATAAGTGCTAACTTGTTTGTTGCACTCAATTTGCAGTTGCTTTAGTTTGGTCCCTGTTATGGAAACATCCAACGCTTCTGACGAGGATTGGGATTTATTGAAAACTTTTTTTCCACCTGAATG
>JAJOIW010000238.1 GCA_021209225.1 Verrucomicrobiota bacterium | reverse complement strand
GGTCCACCAGGTCCACCAGGTCCACCAGGTCCGCGTCGGAGTCGGGGGAGAGATTGGCTCAATGGGGGAGGCGGATGATTCGCTGGACGGGGAATCGCTTTGTGTTACGGCGGTCATGAGAAAGATGCGATCGCCCCAGACGATGGGGCTGGAGTGCCCTTCACCTGGGATCGGGGTTTTCCACCGGATATTCTGCTCTTCACTCCATTCCACCGGCGGATTGGAATCCGGTGCGACACCATTGCTGCCAGGGCCGCGCCAGGTGGGCCAGTTCTCATCACCCATGGATGCCACCATTGTCGCCAGGGTTGTGGTGCAATAAATCATCCATTGAAGCAGTCGCGGACATCCAGGACTCCATTTTTGTGCCATATATCTTTCTTTCATCCCGGTTTAGGACGCCCAAATCACTCCATCCGTTTCACGCTCAGGGAAAATACTTTCCCAAAAATTCAGAATTAGAATGAGGTTTTGCTTGCCATGCCTGTGACTTTTGACGAATTAGTATTATTTGTGAGCGCCAGTAGCTCAGCTGGATAGAGCAACTGCCTTCTAAGCAGTCGGTCCGGGGTTCGAATCCCTGCTGGCGCACCAGTTCTTCTTTTCCTTCATCTGTGCGATGTGCGTTGCCCAGGCAACTCCTCTGACATCCGGATGTGGAGCCTGGATCAGCCAGCAATCACCCGACAACTTTGATTCATCTGTCATTGGGACTTCAGTCGCAGGTCCGTATTTTTGATTGAGTCTGGATTCCATCATGCCAGCGACCGCCTTCTCTATCTAATCCCAGAGCTGGGAGATTCCAGCTCCTCCCGCTCCCAGGCTGGCAGGTGGAGCACGGATACAACAGCACTATATCAATCCGGTGTGGTGGCGGCCTCTATAGAAAAATTCTCATTTATTTCCAGCGGTGATTCCTCCCAGAATCCATAGGCCAGATGGAATCGGTGCGTTGTGGATTCGTTCTTGAAATTGTAACAATTATCCACTAAATCACCACGGAGTTGGTTACAGGAAATAAATCAGATGAATAACATGGGTATCATGCTGAAAGGCGAATGGATCGGCAATTACAGACAAAATTTTGAAGAGGTCATCCGCATAGATCAGACTGGCGAAGACCTCATCGCAATCAAAGTCACCGGAGATGAATATGTCCCGGCGGAAGAAATCACCTGGCGTGCGAATCTCCGCACTGGCAAAGGCGAAGGCCAGGTCGCTGAATATGAATTCCGCAATCCGAAATTTGTTCCCGGCGAGCTTGAAGTGCTGGACGACTCGAACATCGTGTTCACCTGGCATGGCGTCGGTTCAGTCACTTATCGCCGAGATGATTAATTCGGGCAGGCGGCATTGAGGCGTCCTGACCGGGTTTGGCGGGTCGCTGCTTGAACATGTCTTCAAACGGATCCCGCGGGCTTCTGCTCGCACCTTTTCACGCACCCATACTTCTTTTTCTCCGACCTGTGGAGCGCATGCCCGGCCCGGCATCCCCAGCTTCATTTCCCTATTCCCTAATGACCAGTGGCGGGTGGGGGTGGTTTGGAACGCGGGTCGATGAAAAATTTCCGACATTTCATTAGACACCCACGCGAATCGTGCTATTTCTTCCTTCTGTTTATTCTTATCAACCTAAAATTCATAGAGCAAAATCAATATGTTGACTGTTGGACAAAAGCTTCCAGAATTCCAAGTGACCGCTACTGTGGGAACCGACCCGGATTCGGCCTTCAAAAACTTCTCCAATAAAGACCTTCAAGGCAAATGGTCGGTCATCTTTTTCTGGCCTAAAGATTTCACATTTATATGCCCGACGGAAATTGTGGCGTATGACAAATTATTCAATGATTTCGCCGATCGCGACTGTCTGCTGTTGGGAGCGAGTGTCGATTCGGAATTTGTGCACCTGGCCTGGCGCAAGCACAAAGACGATCTGGCGAATTTGAAAATGCCGATGTTGGCCGATGTGCGTCGCGAGCTTTCTGAAGCGTTGGGTATTCTGAGTCCTGCTGAAGGTGTTCCATTCCGGGCCACCTTCATTGTGGACGACAGCGGAATTATCCGGCACGTGACCGTCAACGATTTGAGTGTGGGCCGCAATCCCCAGGAAACTCTCCGCATCCTGGACGCCCTTCAGTCCGACGAACTCTGTCCATGCAACTGGAAAAAGGGAGAGGGGACTATCGACGTCAAGACGGAGATCGGAAAACTCTAATCCCTCGTTATTTCCCAGCAAGCCCGGCTTTCCCGGGCTTTTTTTTATCTGCCTCAGACCATCCACTGGCCGTTCCTATCCAAAACGGATGCACAGAATGAATGATCACTATATACAAAACCATCACTATCCCATTTATCTATGAGTCTTGAATCCCTCAAAGCTATGTTACCGGATTTCGCAAAAGATATCCGGATCAATATCTCGACAGTCACCACTCCGGAAGGCGCACCAGGACTGACAGAAACACAAATCTGGGCTATCGCACTCTCCTGTGCCATGGCCACAAAATCTGAAAAACTCATTGAACTCATTGGTGCCCATGCCACCAGTGGTGGATTTCTGAATGAATCCGCCATCCAGGCATGCCGGTCGTCCGCCACAATTATGGCCATGAACAATGTCTATTACCGGTTTATCCATCTGATAGATGATGAGGAATTCAAATCGATGCGTGCCAATCTCAGAATGATGATCATAGGAAATCCCGGTATCGATAAAATAGATTTTGAACTGATGAGTCTCGCTGTGTCATCCATCAACGGCTGTGGCATGTGTATGGTCGCCCATAAAAATACGGTCCTGAAACATGGCGTCACCCGGGAAGGCGTGCAGTCAACCATCCGTATCGCCGCAGTCATCCACGCTGCGGCTCAAGCTCTGGCAATCGCCTGATCGGCAGTTGGCCTCCCTGTCAATGCCCTGTGCCGAGGCCGCCCTGCTGGGAAAACGGGGCGTAGTCGAAATCCTCCGCCCGGTGGCGATATGGTCGCGGATGAGGTTGAGCCATTCGGTCTGGTTTTCACCCTCACCCGCATCGCAGTGTCAAG
>JAJOIW010000013.1 GCA_021209225.1 Verrucomicrobiota bacterium | reverse complement strand
ACATGCAAATGGTAATGCCTCAGAGGGTCCATCCCGGTGTCCTCACCCGATGGTGCCGCGGCGGCTCCCGGCACCGGACTCAATAATCGACACAGGTTGCCATACCCGCGGGCATCCATCACATATAGATAGACTGGCGATCGTTCGTGGAACACATTCACTCCCAGAACCGGCTTCACCCCCACCCGACGACACGCCTCACTGAACTCGTACGCCCCATGGAGATTGGCGACATCGGTCAGAGCGATGGCTGGCAACTGCCTGGAAGCTGCCCAACTGGCGATGAATTCCACCGGCATGGTGGAATCCAGCATCGAATAGTAACTGTGCACCGCCAAAGGAACCCAGGTTTTCAGTGGTTGAGCGCGCGATACAACCCGCCCTCCGCCCGCCCCATCCATCAATGGGAGAGGGCGCACTCTGGAGGTCTCGCGCATCCCGGGGGAAAGCGCCCCGGGATAAACGGCCGGAGACTTCAATGAAGCATCGGCAACCGGATGCACTGGGGCATCCCTCAATACCAGGTCATGCCCACGCACAACAGCGGATTTTCCAATAGTCCCCCGAAGATCGTCCACGGCCAATGCCAGGCGCCTCCTGGCTTCCGCATCCTCCCAGCCACCCCCCAAAAGGCAAAGTCGTCCGGCAATACCCATCGTATACCTGGCTCAATCGCAAACCCACCAACCGCAGACTCACCCGCCGCCGCCACGCCTTTCTCAACAGGGTGTCAATCCGTCCATATAAGTCCGTCTCCAGATCCGTCGGTTCATTGAGTGTGGCACTGCACTGATCCTCGCCCATGTCATTGTAACGAACCCTGACTGCCACACAGCGGATGCTGCGATTTTCCGAGCGAATCTTCGCCATCAATGAATCCGCCATGCGCTTGAGCACCGCCAGGGCATAGGCCTCGTCGATAATGTCCTCCCGGAAAGTCTCCTGATGGCTGTATGATTTGGCCGGGGCACTGGCTGCCACCACCGGCCGGTCATCCACACCCTCAGCATACCGCTTGAGCACCGGAGCCTGGCTCCCAGCCACCATCTCCAACAACTCCAGAGGCACCTCCGACACATGCCGTATCAAGGACATCCCGGCAGCCATGAATCGCGGCACCGTCTTCTCCCCGATTCCCGGCAGCCACTTCGCCGGCAATGGATGAATAAAACGCTTCTCCCAACCCGCAGGAACTTCCGTGAACGACCGCGGCTTATTCAACTTCGAGGCAATCTGACTCACGAGCTTGTTGGTCGCAATTCCCTCACTCACCTGGATTTTCAGACTCTGTCCGATAGCCCCCCGCACCTTTTCAGCCACCTCGCGGGCACTGAACCGACGGTAACCCGTCACATCAAAATACCCCTCATCCACCGAAGTGATCTCAACCTCCGGGGTGAAATCATACACATACGAAAACATCCACCGGGAAAACTGCTCGTACTTCTCATAATCTCCCGGCAAAACGATCAGCTGCGGGCATAAACGGCGGGCCCGTGCCGTCGGCATGGTCGTGAAAACCCCATATTGCCGGGCTTCATACGACGCCGCCGCAATGACCCCCCGACTCTCCCCCCCCACAGCGACCGGCTTGCCCCGCAGACGCGGATCAGCCGCCTGCTCCACACTCGCAAAAAAGCATCCGCATCCAAATGCACAATCGACCGCTTCGCTTCCATACACACGATCCCCCCCAATCAAACCCGGAATCCCGGACAACCCATGGGTGGGCGTTCATTATCTCCAGCTCCAACAGAACCATCCACTGCCATAAACAGATCACACCGCCTCAACGGACGGCCTTTTTCACTGACTTTTAAGACAGTATTTTCAGCTGCTCAGATTGTCAAGCCACAGATCTCCGCTGCGGATCAACCCTGAAATCCCGATAAAACATCCCAACTCAAGCCCATTCCTCATTCGGCCGCTTAATCTGATCAACATTGAGGCGATTCCCATAAAGTCTTTAGATTGTTGCCATTAGGTCAAAAATCTGTTTTTTTATCGGCGGGTTTTCTCCAGACGTTTCAGGTCCATGAATGATATGAAGTTATTGTTTAGAAATGCGCGATGCACTCTCCTGCTGGGGGTTGTCATGAGTGCTCAGGTGGTTGCCGGGGCAAACCTCAACATGGCGACCAGCCACGCTTCCCGGTTTGGGGCCGGGCAGGACCATTACCTGGTGGTCAGTATTTCAGAACAGAAACTGCTCCTCATGCGGGAGTCAACCCCCGTCCGCACCTACATCGTCTCAACCTCAAAATTCGGGATAGGCAGCGAAAGTGGCAGCAACAAAACCCCACTGGGAATGCATAAAATATGCTTTAAAACCGGAGAAGGAGTCCCGGTGGGCGGCATTTTCAAAGCCCGGCAGTTCACTGGATCGACGGCGACTATCCATACCGATGAGACCGATGTCCCCCAGGACCTGATCACCTCCCGGATTATGTGGCTCGAAGGACTCGAACCCGGGCTCAACAAAGGCGATGGCATCGATTCCTATAAACGCTATATCTACATCCACGGAACCAACGAGGAGGGATTGATCGGCCATCCCAGTTCCCATGGGTGCGTCCGCATGAAAAACCAGGAGGTGGTGGAACTTTACAGCCTGGTGTCCCAAGGCACACTGGTCTATATCCAGCACTGACACAGATCCCCAGCACAATTTCAACAACCTCCCTTCCACACATATACATCAATCACTCCCTCTGGACTCATGCCGGTGGGGTCGGCTCAACCGGCTGTGAATGCGCAGGGCCCTATTTCATGGAGTCCAGATCCGCCTTCAGAAAATCCAGCACGTGCTGGAACTTCTCACTGTTCTCCTGACTCAACTCGCACAGCCGGGTATGCGCCTCAATGGAGGTTGAACAGACTTCAGATTTCCCCGGGTTCCCATTGCCGTCCGTGCGTGTGTATTCAATAAACTGATCCTGATGTGGGATACTTTCAGGGGCGGGATTCTCGCTGAAATGAAAGAGGATGTCCGCTCCGAGGTTGTTGATCGAACTCAGGACCCGCGCATTCGGACGGGATATGGTGACGCAATTCCCTTTGCAGGCCGAGATGAGAGAATCGTTGCACTTCGCCAGAACACCGATGAAAGTGCTGTCGAGGGACGGACACTCAGCAAAATCCACCCGGATGTTGGTGAATCCACGGTTGACAAGGTCAATCATCAGGGACTTGAAACAAGGACTGATGTGACAGGTGCCCTGCCCGATGATTCTGACCCAGGCTTCAATATCAGAGACCGTGGCCAGGAGGAGTTGTTGCTTTGGAACGTTCATGTCTCTTCTCTCAAACTCTCTCTTGTGCGCCCAACTTACCACCCAACCATCGGCATTCAAGTCGGATTTACAATTCTTATCAATGTGCTCTGCAGAAGATACCTTGGATCGGCCGCTGATGTCACCAGTTGCTTGTTGCATTCCAACAACATTCCCAGCCCCTCAACCAATCCACTCAGGGAAAAATGCCCACACTGCTGATACGCCATATACAACCCATATACCGGAACAGACTTCGGACTATACTTGGCGTCCGCCGGAGCCACCGACTCCGGAAGCTCCTCGATCGCCTTCTGAAAACTGCTGTAACTCATTCCCATCACCAGGAACTTCTCATCCAATAACACCCGGGCAAAGATCAGGGCACGAAGCTTGCTGATCAATGTGTACACTATCGCTATGACACTTTTACTCCGGTCCGACGCCATCATGGCAAACTCCACATCCAGCAAATGGAGCACTCTCTTCACATCTTTACTTCCCATGGCTTCGGTCAATTCAAAGGCCCCGGCCTCCTGGACGCGGATCGCCACCTTTTCAATAGTCCCGCGGTCGATTTTCTCCTGCTCCGGCCCGGCATACAGGCAGATTTTTTCAATTTCCTGAGCCATCTGTCTGGGATTGGCTCCGGAATATTCGATGAGAAAATCCATGGTTTTGGCGCTGACCGATTTGCCCTGCCGGGTGAATTCTGCGGCCACAAATTGCCGGGCACTTTCCTGCCAATTGCGGGAGCGTGTATTCCACCCGTCAAAACTCTCGCTGACAGCGACCTGGCCAATCGACTTGAAGAAGGATTTACGTTTATCGACTTTGCCGGCTGTCCAGATCACAAAGACTGGCAAATCCGCCAACTTTGCCAGTTCCGCTGGCATTCCGGAGACAAACTCCGAGATCTCGCGGCTGGAGGAGGTGCGGTCATCGCCCAAAAAGCTGCACTTTTTAAAATAGATGATTTTCTCCGCACCGAAAAAGGGCGGTGTCTGTAATGAGGCTAAAAATCTGCCCAGTTGGGAGGACGCCTCGGATGATGAACCCACGCGTCCATCAATTTCCTCATATTCCGCGTCCGGATAGCGCGACTTCCATTGATCGAGCACCTCTTTTGCCCGCCGCTCCACGGCGAAATCGTCTTCACCAGACAGAAATACAACCTGGTTGTTGATGCATGCTTTTTTAGTCTGGGCACGTGGGGCAGCCATATTCCTGACAGGGAGAGGTGGGAACTCAATCCTCGGATTCACCATTGATTTCGCGCAACAACCCCGACATGTCCTCGACCGACTCAAATAATGCCGCCCCCACAAAGATGGGCCTCCTCAGAGCAGAGGCCAAAGCCAGACAATCGCTCGGCCGGGCATCCACCTCAGCGAAGGATTTTCCCAATTCATTTTCCTGTTTCAATACCAGCCGGGCAAAGTAAGTGGTGCCCTTGAGTTCAGATGTGACAACCCGTTCAAGCACAACTCCCAATGCAGTGAAAATGTTCAACATCAGATCGTGTGTCAACGGCCGCTCCTTGGGCGTGCCCCGCAAAAACATCTCAATGACCTGCCCCATACCGTGCTCGACCTGAATGACAAAAACCTTCTCGGAGTTGCCGATAAATATGGCATACCCCCCAGCTGTCTTCACAATACCTCGAACTTCTATGGGAACCAATGGTTGATTCATATCCGGAAGCCTACTCTAATCCCCTCATGGGGTCGGGGACAAGCGTGATCCCACATCATTTATCCCCGGAGTTTGATTTGTCAGGGAATCCCCACATCCATTATTCTCTGCCCCCATGCCAATCAGTTCGTTCAATAAAAAATGGATCCCTTTCGAAAACCTCAACGCCTGGACTCAATCGCGGCGAAAGCAACACCCCCACCACAAACTCGTCGCCACCAATGGCTGCTTTGACATACTTCACATCGGACACATCCGGTATCTCCAGGCATCAGCTCAGCTGGGGGATTTCCTTCTCGTCGGCGTCAATTCGGACCATTCCATCCGCCAGATCAAAGGCCCGGATCGTCCAGTGAATGCCGAATTGGAGCGGGCTGAAGTCCTGGCCGCACTCGAATGCGTGAATGCCATAACAATTTTTCCTGACAGCTCAGCCCTGAATTTCCTCCAGATGGCCAGACCGGATATCTATTCCAAAGGGGGAGACTACTCTCTGGATTCCATCAATCAGCAGGAACGCCAGTGGCTCGAATCCATCCAGTGCCAGATCCATATCATCCCCGCGGACACAAACCAGAGCACCTCAAAAATACTCCGGCAACTGCGCGTTTCCCCACCATCTCCCACCCCGGAATAATCCAGCTCTGCAGCTCAATCACATCACTCCGCCCCATTCGGGAGATGAGGGTGAATCCCCACGAATATTCATTCCAGCGCGACGCCGGCGGCTTCGACACGTCGACGCATCTCCCGCACTGCGGAACCCAAATCAGCTGACTTCATCAAACCGGTCCCACTCACAAAATTATCCGCTCCAGCTCCAGCACAAATCTCAGCCGTCTCCATCACGATCCCACCATCCACCTGAATGTGGAATCCAAACCCACTTTCTCTTTTCCATCGGTACACTTCCTCAATTTTTCTCACACATTCCCCCATGAATTTCTGCCCCCCGAATCCAGGATTCACGGTCATCACCAGAACCAGATCCACCATACCCAGCCAGGGACGCACCAATTCAATGTCGGTCGGAGGATTCACAGCCAGTCCCACTTTGACTCCAAAACCACGTATCCGCTCAATCATCTCTCCAACCCGATCTCCCAGCTCCACGTGAATGGTCATCGACTGCGCCCCAGCACGCACAAACGCCTCAAAAAGTATCTCCGGCTTCAAACACATCAAATGCACGTCAAAAAAGCACTTGGTATGCGGCCTCATTGTCTCAACCATCGCCGGACCAAATGAAATATTCGGGACAAAATTGCCGTCCATAATATCCAGATGAAACCAATCCGCCCCGGAAGCATCAATGCGATGGCATTCATCCACTAATTTCCCGTAGTCAGCAGCCAGAAGTGAGGGTGCGATAATCATGCTGGCAATTCTCCATTCAGACAATTTTACTTCAACTCAATTTTCTATCGATCACGCATACTCACCCTTTTCATGAATTGCCATTTCAAGCCGTATACCCGGATCCTTTTCAATTCCGGCATGTGCAATGGACCGATCCCGGTTATGGTCCGGAATCAATCCGGCGCCGAAATTCTGACGGCTCTCATGGCCTATGCCCATTTCCCATCCTTTCCCATCCATCAGCCATTTCTCCAGGGCACCACCGCTTCCTCAATCCATGGAACCAGGCTTGGATTCGGGGAATTTGGCTGAGAGACCCATGCTTCCGCCCCATCCTGCAGCCAATCCCATTTCGAACTTCTCGCTCAATGAACACCTCAGATCGTTTTCCATTCCTGGAACCAATTCCACCATCCGCACCAACCATACCGGCTTGTCGAGAAAAAGTTCCATACTAACCCGTCTGTGGGCCTTCGTCTGAATCCAGGATATTCAGAAATCCCAATACCTCTCCACAATCCGTACCGCACCCGATACCGCCAGGGAATCCCTCTCAATCAAATTTCCAATGCCACAATGGCTGGGAGTGGATGGCGTTCATTTCCATTCATTGCGTGAACAGAATCCGGCCACCCGGGAACGCACAATGTATATTATCAAACAGGCACTGGAACCTCAGCTCCACTCCTTGAGCAGGATGAATTCCGGAGGAGGACACCATACCACCATACCACCAAACCAGCGCATGACCTCGATCGATGAATCCATCTCATCCAACACTGCCACACTGAATTCCACTTGACTATCTACTGGAACCTGGTGAAGCCCTCACTCGCAACGCCGGATTCTTGATAACATCCGTTCCCGATATCACACACAATCTTGGACCTGTTGCTTTTCTGGACGCTTCCGCATCAGCCCACATGCCAGAAGTCCTTGAAATGCCCTGCCTACCAACTCATCTTTGTGAATGCCTCGGCAAAACTCAAGTCAACGGCATTGTCTGAAGACACCAATTCAATGAGTCCTGGCACATCCCCAAAGTCCTCGCAGCTCAAATTCCACCAGTCTGATCCCGGGGTCTATTCTCTCACATCCCGATAGGTATGCAGTCCACCACTTGGCTCCCCTTTCATCGGAACCGATATTCTTTTCCTGTTGCCTGATAAAAACTTCCTCTGCCTCTGGTGAAAATCCGCAATAAATGCCTCAGTCCCCAATACTAATCCAACCGTGTAATATCGTGCCCGCACCATCAGCTCACTGGCCCATGGCAGTTCACTTCCTGCCACTAAACCCGATTGCTTACTGTCTCTCCCCCTGTCAGGCCTCCCTGCTCCCTGCTCTGGACTGCCGCGCTCATGGTTCCCCAGGAATTTTGCACGATACTCCATATGCAATGCCTTCCATTCCTTCCTCCCGTTTCCGCCCCAACATATCAACCCTATCCCAGCTCGTGCCAGCCTCCCTCCCGCCAAAGCTTCTGTATACGAACACCAGCGGAAATCCTTCGGATCAGTCACTATTCCTGCCCGCACGGCATTCAATTCAATATACGCCGCCACTCGGCTGAGTGCCTCTCCGCCTCCCTGCACCAGAACACTGCGAAATCTTTCTTCCCACAGTGTCCCACAGCGATCATTCCGATGATTATACCACACACTGAATCTTTGCTTCACCGCCTGAACAAAATTCGATAAGTCATACATCCTCCCGCGCATCTGTTTGAAAAATTCAGCAATCCGATCCTCCATCCCCTCATCTCTCTGCTCCTGAACCCACTCCTCATACTCCCTGATCTTCACTTCACTGTACAGGTGCCTCATCCGATCCCAGACCTCCCTCTCCCTCATCTCCCCTGGATTCACAGGCACCCGCACCAGGATATGAAAATGATTCCCCATCAAACTGTACGACAACACCTGCAACCCACTGAATCCTTCCATCTGCCTCATCACCCGCAGAAAATACCCCCGCTCCTCGTCCCCAAATATGCGCCGCCGATCCACAACCCGACTCACAATATGAAAATATTGCTCCCGATCCCGCATGATAATCGCCCGTCGCGCACATCTCATACCAGAAATAAATCCGTAAATAAGAAATCCGGCAAGAATAATGTGCCTGGCACTTTATTATTCAGGCGTGGGCGGCGCGGGGCGCGGGGGGCGCGGAAGGGATCAGCTTCGTCCGCGTCGGGTTGATGGAGAGTGGGATTTTTTAACGGATCCCCTGCTCTTTGGGGGAGACTTGGCGGAATTGGATTTTGGGCGGGAAGCCGAGGAGGCGTTGGGGCCAGCGGATCGGGATGATTCGCGTGGATTTCTGCGGGATGATTTTTTAGCGGTCCTGCGAACTGAGTCGACGGATTTTGGGCGGGCCTTGTTCTGGAGAATGAGGGGACAGCCTTCGAAGCCAAAAGCCCGCCGGATTTCACTTTCCAGATAGCGCCGGTAATTATCCTCGATATCCTCGGAAATATTGGTGAAGAGCAGAAATGTGGGCGGGCCAGTGCGGATCTGATTGGCATAATAGATGCGCATGGATTTCCAGACTTGGATGAAATGGGGCGGGATTGAATGATATCCTGGAGGACCCGATTAAAGATGCCCGTCGGGACAGCCTGGCGCCATTGATCTTTGACAAATCGAACGGCCTCGATCAAGCGGTCCAAATGAAATCCGGTTTTTGCGGAGCTGAATATAACCGGGGCATAACTCATGAAAAAAAGCTGCTTCTGCACCCATTCAGCAAACTCATTCAATGATGAGATTTCGCGTGAGGCGGCAAAATCGGATGGTTTCATGGTTTTCCGTTTGAGGTTTTGCTCTTTTTTGGCTTTTTCAACGGCTTCTGCGACCAGATCCCATTTATTGACGACGATGATACAAGCCTTATGGCTGGCTGTGATGAGGTCAGCAATTTTTTTGTCCTGTTCGTGGATTCCATGGTCGGCATCGATGACAAAGACGACTAAATCACAGCGTTCGATGGAATCCTCCGTTCTTTTTGAGGAGAAGAATTCAATGGAGTCATTGATTCTCCGTTTTTTTCTGAGTCCTGCCGTATCGATGAGGATGAGATCCAATACCTCGCCCTCCCCTTCTATTTTGAGTGGGACATCGACGGCGTCACGGGTTGTCCCGGGAATCTCAGAGACGACAACACGTTCAGATTGGGTTAAGGCATTGACGAGTGAGGATTTGCCGACATTGCGGGCCGCGACTATGGCCAGTTTGAATGGTTCCTGGGAGGCAGGGTCTTCCTCGTCTGAGGGATTCGGCTTTTCAGCTGCTTGGGATTCGGCATTTCTGGGGAATCCCTGGCACAGTTCCTTGAGCAAGGGATCGATTCCACGTCCATGAATGGCGCTGGTGCCAAATATCCCATTGAATCCAAGCTCGGCAAACTCATCGACCAGCTTTTCATGATTGGCATTATCCACTTTGTTGGCTGCCAGGAGGACTTTTTTCCCTGAGGCATGGAGTTTTTTAGCGACTTCAACATCCATGGGAACCACACCTTCCTGGGCATTGACCACCATAATAATGACTTCGGCCGCTTCGATGGCGGCATCCACCTGGGCCATGGCCACAGTTAAAATGACATCTTCGGATTTCTGGCCGCGGACCAATCCTATGCCTCCGGTATCGACGAGTGTAAAGCTCTTTCCGCGAAACTCGACTTCAGCACTGACACGATCCCGGGTGACACCGGGCATATCGTGAACGATGGAAATACGTTTGCCGACAATACGATTAAATAAGGCGGATTTACCGACATTGGGTCTGCCGACGATGGCTGCTGTCTTTCTCATTACAAAGTGGACTCCGCAGAGTCCAGGCTCACAGTATCGAATGTCCTATCCACTATGAAAATAAAAAATCCCCCTATTTTTGGGGGAAACCGGGAAATTGATTTCTCAGTTATGGTAGAATGATGTGAATGATCAGCCCTTGTAGTTGGCGTTCCAGACCTGAGTGAACTTCTGTTCCAAGCCAATAATTTCCTGAGTGCGGAGTTCCGGTTGTGAAGCCAGATAAGAGGAGATGGCACCATAAACATTCATGATTGCTTCCATTTGTTCATTGGTGAGCGCTTTGGTGCTGGCGGCATCAATGAGCGAAGTGACCGCAGTTTTTATATCCTTGGTCTCGATGGCAGTCAGGGCAGCCTTGATGTGTTCCCCAGCCTTGCCACTGACGCCTTCCAAAGCAGCCTTGTAATTGGCGATATTGATGTCTTTGACGTAAATATCAGGCTCCTTGCTACCGCAACCAACAAAAACCAGGGCCAGAACTGCCGCTACCAGAATGTTTTTAAAAATTGAGTTCATAATCGTCTATCTGACTGTGTGTCATGAAATTAACATTCGAGAGCCGGTTGAAAAGCAGAAAATATCAGGATCATGTTCGTTTCTCATGAATCACCCCCATGTGGTTAACAAATAAATTGTTCAACGGAGATTTTCACGCCAGTGGATGCGATGAATTCATATAAATAATAGAGGTGGAAAGATGGTTGGAATGGTGATTTATTCTCTGAACGGCCGACTGTTCCCGATTGCGGCCACAGAATCGGAGGATGAGGCGGTTTATGATTCAGGGCTCGGCATCGCCATCAGGGAACCCGGTGGAATGCGGATGGGGAAACCAGAGTAGATCATCGACAGTGGATTTGAAGCGTTGTGTGCGGGGATCGATCCAGCTGGAGGCTGGTTTATGCTCAACGTGCCCATCCAAAAGAAGGATGTTGGCCCCCCTGGAATGGATGTGGGTATGCAGGTTGGATCTGGAGGCGACGGCTGCTTTTTTTCCGTTTATCAAAGAGCCAGATGGTTCGACTGGGGAATCGAACCTGATCGGCGCGGATGCGGAGACCAGCCCCGGAACCGTTGACGTGACGGTTCAGGGCATAATGGAAAAGATTGACCCCATCGCTGCGTTTTTTATTGGACGGGCAGAGAAAGATGGAGGGAGGAGGATTTTCCAGGTGATTGGTTCGCCAGGGCCACTGGGAATAAGGGGGGAAATGAACATAAGGAGGAAGATCTATATACCAACCAGCCTGGGTGGATCTTCCATTACTGCTGCCATCCTGAGGAAGCCAACCTTCATGATCGTCGGCAAAAAGATGGGTGGCCAGGCCCCATTGTCGCAGGTGATGCGTGCATTGGACTGCCCTCACCTTATCCTTCACCTTGTGAATTACCGGGAAAGATAGAGAGGTGAGAATCCCGAGAATACCTATCACAACCAGCAGTTCAATCAGAGCGAACGCATGACTTTCATTGACGATAGTCTTTTGCCGTGTGGCTGGAGAGGAAAGTTTTGAACCATTCCAGCGATTCCATCGGAGATTAAGATAACATTGCGCCGTACCGCAGCCCTTTTGTGGATGGGAGACACACCGACACACCAAAGAATTCACAAATAACTTCATGTATTAACACACCCATGATCAGGATATCCGCTTTCTTTTTAGGGATTCCTGGAATTTTACGCCTTGTGGCCAGATCGACACTCCATAATGTCTGGCCAATTTCGGAGATATTTTGTCGGGTCAATCTGAGGTTGTCAATAGTTTCGCGGTCCAGATGACTTGCTTTTTTTAACATGCAAGCCATGGCAGCGGCTGTTCCACCGGTTGAGATCATCATGGCTGGGGAGGCACCCTGAATCAGCCATTGGGCCTGGTTGAGTTGATTGATCTGATCCAGGATGATCTGGCGCGAAGTGTCGAGATTTCCGGTGGTGGGAGGGTCCGCGATCTTCTGCATTTCGTAACATCGGACGGATCCCAGAGGAAGGCTGCAGAATTGGTGAACGATATGATGGGCTCCGAGGATCATTTCTGTGCTGCCTCCCCCGACATCGATCACGAGCACAGGTTCAGAGGGGTCCTGAATCTGTTCCTGAACGCCGAGAAATGCGAGTGAGGCTTCATCCTGACCGGAGATGACTTCCACCTTCACTCCGGTCAGTTGCTCGATGTGACTGGCGAATTCTTCACTGTTGGAGGCGTCCCGCATGGCGCTGGTGGCGAGGATGCGAATGGATTGGGAATTCAATGCATGAGAAGTCTGCTGGTATTGGCGCATGATTTCCAGTGAATGAGCCATGGTGTCCGGGGCCAACTGGCCTGAATCGTAAAGCCCTTTTCCCAATCGGGTTTGGACACTTTCTTCGGCCAGCGGGGTGACACGGCCATCCTCCACCTCAGCCACCAGCAACTTGACTGAGTTGGTGCCAATGTCGATGACGGTCTTTCTCATTCATTCGAGAATACCTGTATGTTCACGCATCGACTAGAGTCAAATTATTCCCATACCGTATCCGGCGTTCCATGATACATGGACTGGCAGCTGGAGAGGGGGCACGGCGCAGAGCCCCCATTCTCAGAACTAACGCACTGGCACGCCGAATAATTGGAGGAGAAAACTCAAGGTGTGCAGGGTGGCGTATTGGAGTCCAAACTGAATCGCGGGGATTTGGAGTGAAACGATGAGGATAATGAATCCATAACGAGCAATGGATTGGTAGGTGAGTTCACTCATCCCGGTGACAAATTTGAGAAGATAGGAACCATCCAGGGGTGGAATAGGCAGCAGATTGAAAAACATTAGGAACAAGCTGAGCTGTGCAATAATCCTCGCAGTATCCAATGCCATTTCCGTATCGAAAGAGAGCGAAAGTCGGATAACTATCACAGCGATCACTGCGAGAATCAGATTCATGAACGGGCCGGCAAGGGCAACAAAAACGGCATCGCGACGCGGATTATTCAAATTGGAATGGTAGACTGGGACAGGTTTTCCCCAACCAATGATGAACCCGGCCAGACTGGACTCCATGGCTCCGAGAAAAATGATCAGCAATGGCAGGATGACGGTTCCAAGCATGTCCATGTGGGCAATAGGATTGATGGTCACACGCCCCAGACTGCGTGCTGTCGGGTCACCACATTTGTCCGCAGCCCAGGCATGCCCGAATTCATGAATGGCAATAATGGGAATCAAGGCAAAGTACCATATCAATCCGTCTAGTAGTGCATCCAACATCGGGATCAATGTGCCTTTGTCAGGGCGATTCCAAAAGCAAATTCGCGGGGAATGGGCCGAAGATCAGTCCACAGCAGCCGGAGTGGAGGCGGATGAGGTGGTTTTGCGACCATCGGAATCGGCCAGTTCTTTGTGGAATTGCCGGCTGCGATAGGCGGCGAATGACTGCATGATCTGGGCTAATTGCCGGCTGTTCCGCGTTTGGATAATGGTGGTGATGATGAAGGTGGCCATACAGATGACCATCATGATGACGATGACGGTGAGGGCGAGCTGCACGGATTGGTCCATGACGGTGCCGGAGAAAGTGCGGTAATTTTTCGAAAGGTCCTCCACCTGAGCCAGGCGGTTACTCATGAGATTCATGATCTGATAAGTTAATTTGTCCTGGTTTTCCTGCATGGCAGTGGCTTGTTGCTGGGCGTTGCGCTGATGTTGTTCCCGATCGATCTGGTATGCGAGCGACAGCTTTTCCACCTTTCTGGCCAAATCCTCGAGGGTAGCCACAGTTCGGGGAATATTCTGAGAATTGATGACAATGGGCTTGGGTACCGGGGGAGCGGAGGGATCCTGTGAATGGTCGTTGACTTCGGAAATCTGTGGGCGTGGGGGTGAGTCCAGGTGGGAAAGAATCAGTGGAGCCAGGTCAACAGCAGCTGGAAGACTGAGCTGGGCCGGATCAGCTGAACCTACTGAATCAATAATGGCGAAGCCGGATGACTGAGCCTGGAGATCCGGGGGATGCGCCGGCAATGGGAAGCCCGAGAATGACAATCAACCAATCCTCCTCCGGAAATGAGTCCCGTTCCCACACCGCGTTGAGGATTTGCTTGAATGAATTTGCAGTGCGGTATCCAACGGTGGTGTAGCCATCGGCTGAAGTGCCAGCCTCGTCAAAGTGCCAGTGAATCCAGATGAGAGCAGGTGGCTTGTCGGAGATGGAGCGTATCGCGTTGGCTCTCACGTTTGTGTTATCCACCTCGATGAAGGAATTCTGAGAATATCCTTTGATTAATTGGGATCCGAGAAGGTCATCTGATGAGATCACCAGGCTGGACACGGGGTTCTGAAGCTCGCGGAGATGCCGGAAAATCTGGGGGAATTCATCGAAATGATATTGATCCGTATCCAAACCATAGACCCCGTGCTGGGCGGGCCAATGACCGGTCCAAAGGGAGGCATAGACACCGACACGATTGACCGGCTTCTGTGATGGTGGGCCCTCAGGTTGAATCTGGAATCGATCATTCAAATATCCTCTGGCTATCAATGGGCCAATTTTGGAATCCGAACGGAAAATGGAAAGGAGTCCGTCGATATTCTCAGGGATAAAATCACTGGACAAAACGAGGACGTGCCGATTATCTCCCTGCCCCCACATGTTCGATGGTAGCAATAAAATCAGAGCGAGCCAAAACGGCCCAATGAATGTCCTCAATATATTATTCATGTTGCACGGTATGTTCCAGTGGGCCATTCACCAGTGCTGGATTCCTGGCGCCACCCAAACGACGGCATGATTGTGCCTCAAAAACAGACAAAAAATCACGCATTTTCGCTGATTTTTTCATATCAGTCCAAAATTTTATTCTCATGGACGTAAGCTATTCCACCTCTATGGGTTAACGGGGAAGATTGCTTTCCATGGGCCCGATACCGGGCGGGGATGGAAAAAAAAACTGGT
>JAJOIW010000116.1 GCA_021209225.1 Verrucomicrobiota bacterium | reverse complement strand
CAGCATGGTGGACACTGATCTCTTTGTGAAGATCACAGGGCGATGGGCGGCCGGCTTTGATTTTGTGCCGGGACAGACATAGGCGGATCCACCGAGCCCATGCCAGGGGTCGTGAGGCAACTCAGCCGGTTCGACCAGCAACAGAACATGACCCGCTTTTTTGAACCATTGAGTGGTGATATGGGACGCATCCTCATACAATCCAACCACCCCCACCACAGGGGTGGGATCAATAGCTCCCATCGGGCTTTGATTATAAAGTGAAACGTTCCCACCAGTCACCGGGATCTGGAAAGCATGGCAGGCATCACTCAGTCCCAGGATGGCTTCTTTGAGTTGGAAAAATAAATCCGGGTGATGTGGATTGCCGAAATTGAGGTTATCAGTGACCCCGATCGGGTGAGCGCCCGAGGCGGCGATATTGCGGGCGGCTTCAGCCACGGCGATTTTCCCTCCTTCCCGGGGGTCCAAATAGGTGTATATGCCATTGCCATCCACGGTCATGGCGATGAATTTTTCGGGAAATGGGAGGATTTCGCCACCTGGTCTCACCGGCATGGAATCCTGTTTGATACGGATGACAGCTGAATCACTGCCGGGAACAACCACGGATCCATTGCGCACCATGTGGTCGTACTGGCGGTAAACCCAGTTTTTCGAGGCCAATGTGGGCCAGGCCAGAATCTGGTTTAAACTTCCGGAGATATCGGTGAGGGCCAGATCAGCCACCTGATCCGGGGTCCAGGACCGGGTCCGGACAAAATAATCGGGCTCACGCGCAGTCCGATCGTATACGGGGGCCTCATCGGCCAAACGCCTGGCACATATGTCGGCCACAACCACCCCGCCCTTTTTCACCACCATCTGGCCGGTGCCCGTCACTTCGCCAATGTGCGCCCAAGGGAGATCCCATTTTTCAAAGATTTTTTTTGACTTCCTCCTCGCGTCCCTTGTGCACGATGATCAGCATGCGTTCCTGGGATTCACTGAGCATGATCTCATACGAACGTCATGCCGGGTAGCGCGCTGGGGGGACTTTTATCGAGTTCGATTTCGATGCCTGTACCGGCACGGGAAGCGGTTTCACAGGTGGAACAGGTGAGACCGGCAGCCCCCCATATCCTGGATGCCAGCGACCGCGCCCCGTAGCCAGAAGCTCGAGACAGGCTTCCATAACCAACTTTTCCATGAATGGGTCGCCAACCTGCACGGCGCCTCTCTGTTGCTCGGCGGATGCATCGGTCAGGTCCTGGGACGCAAACGCCGCACCAGCCAATCCATCGCGCCCGGTGGCGGGACCCACCATAAAATACCGGATTGCCAATGCCCCGGGCTGCCCCCCGCGCAATCTGGTCAGTATACAAAGCGCCCAAAGCAAAGGCGTTGACCAGAGGATTGCCCTCATAGGACTTGTCAAAGGCGACTCCCCGGCGATGGTCGGAACGCCGAAGCAATTCCCGTAATGGGCAATGCCGGCAACCACCCCGCGGAACAGCCGCCGGACCTCAGCCGATTCCAGTGAGCCAAAGCGCAAGGAATTCATGGCGCAGACTGGCCGGGCGCCCATAGTGAATATGTCGCGTAAGATCCCCCCCCACACCAGTGGCCGCCCCCCTGAAAGGGTTCGACCGCACTCGGGTGATTGTGGGATTCAATCTTGAAGGCAATGGCAACCCCATCCCCGATGTCCAGAATGCCCGCATTCTCCTCACCAGCTCCCACCAGGACCCGGTCAGAACGTGTGGGAAATCCCTTCAAAAGCTTGCGGGTGTTCTTGTACGAACAATGCTCACTCCACATCACTGAGAATATTCCCAGTTCTGTCACGTTGGGATCGCGACCCAGAATCTGTTGGATCTGCTGGAATTCATCCTCCGTCAGTCCGTGCTTCCGGACTAATTCTGGCGTGATCGTTGGCTCAGGCATGGGTAATTTGAGTGGTTAAAGTAGTTTTCTGAAATGGAAGTCAATCAATGGAGCGGGAAGCATCACATTCCGGGATGTCGCGTGCTCGGCATGGATAGGGATGAGACAGTGGGCTGATCGGGAGTTTATGGGTTGAGTAGGATTGGAGCATGACAATGCTGAACCATTGACTGAAAGACAGCGAGCCCGGAGGATTCCCCCAGAATACATTCCGATGCACGCTCGGGATGCGGCATGAGTCCGGCAACATTCCCCCGCTTATTGCAAACTCCCGCAATATTGGCAATGGAACCATTGGGGTTGCTGGCTTCGTCGGCCACGCCGGAGGAATTGACATACCTCCAGAGAATCTGGCCATGGGATTCAATGTCCGCCAAACCTGCCGGATCGATGTAATAACATCCATCCCCATGGGCCACAGGAACCCGCATCCATTGCCCCTCCGGAATGGCACAGGTGAACGGAGTGCCCCGGGAAACCGTCTGCAGCAACACATGCTCACACACAAACTTGAGATCGCGATTGCGCACCAGCGCGCCAGGAAGCAGTCCGGCTTCAGTCAGTATCTGGAATCCATTGCATATCCCCAGAACCAATCCACCTCGATCCGCAAATTCTTTGACGGCTGACATGATCGGACTGCATTTGGCAATGGCTCCGCTGCGCAAATAGTCCCCATAGCTGAATCCACCGGGCACAATGACGGCGTCGGCGTCGCCCAGACTGGTCTGTTTGTGCCAGACATACCCGGCAGATTGCCCCAGAACATTTTTAACAACGTGCAGGCAGTCCTGGTCGCAATTTGAACCGGGAAATTGAAGAACAGCACACTTCATGAATGAATAATTTCAAGGGTGTAGTCTTCAATAACCGGGTTCGTCAGAAACCGGCGACATGCATCGTGAAGACGGACTTCCACCGCTTCCAGATCTTCTCTATCCGTCAATTCCACTTCCAGGAATTTGCCCACGTGTACGGCTTCAATCCCCGTATGACCAAAGTGTTCCAGAGTATTCTGGACAGTTTTCCCCTGAGGGTCAAAAACGGCTTTTTTCGGAGTGATGATAATTCGTGCCTTCATGCCATGATATGTTGCCTGGCCTGAACCAGAGCGAGCAGGGTGAAAGCATAGCTGGATAGTGGGATATTTCCAGAGCAATTCTGATTTTTCCACGAAGCGGATGGGTATGGGGTCGATACCGGACCGGAATCGGGCCATCACTCCGGATCCGGGTTGGCGGCTTGCCGCTGCCGGTTGGCCTGGATGGCGGCTTCCGCTTTCGCGCTGGCCTCGGCGGCCCGCCTCTGGATTTCCTCGGGACTGGGCAGCGACATCAGTACTTCCGGGGGAATATCCGCATCCTTCTGCAACTTCACCAGACATTTCTGCCGCTCGGTCAGGGCTTTGGAGGAATCCCGTTCCTTGGAGAAGCGCGATTTGGCCCGGTCCGAGCGATCGCGTAAAAGCGAATAAATATCCCCACCCAGCAGCGAGGAGATATCGACCTTCATCTTTTCACGCTGGATTTCAGAATCATTGACGATCTCCCCGTTGATGGGGCCAGCCTTGTATTTGGGAAACATGATGGCCGCCTCAGGGCATACCCGCGAACAGGCGGGGCAATTGGTTTTGCAATTGTCGTGATTCTGAACCTGAATCTGCTGAATGTCCGACACCCCATACACCCCAAATAAGCAGAAACTCAGGCACTGCATGCAGTTGGTGCACCGGTCGTAATCAATCACTGGAAACCAGGGCTTCCAGGATTTGTGATCAAAGTGCTGGCGCTCCGTCTGCAATTCGGCCGCCCTGCCGGTCACGCAATCCGCCAGGTTCGCGGCCGGCTGATCGCTCACATCCAGGAAGACGAGATTCTGGCCGGATTCAGGCAGGCCGGGATGAGCCGGGGATTGCCCATGAAACCGCCCAACCACCAGACTCTGAACCCGTTGATCAACCGATACGGCTTCTGGCTGGGAGGTGCGACGGATACTGAACCCTCGCCCCAGTATCTGGCGGAACAGCGATTTCCTCTCATCGGGAGTGAATGGGGTGGCTGGTTCCCCCTCGAAGAGAATCACTTGCAATGCAGTCGTTTGTGTCAGGCTCATAGATCAGGTTCAGAAAATCAGATGCAATCCGGGAACACCCTGCTTCCGGAAATCAGTTCACGGGCTCAGTTTATCGTGAATCCTCAGCTTCATCAACTATCTCCCTCGGGGCTTTTCCCGCACCTTCGGGAACATTCGGGGTGAGTTCCAAATGGGTGAGCTGACTCAGCACCTGCTCAGCGGATTCTTCCCGCATATTACAGATCTGGGTTTGTGCCGGGTCCAAAGGCACCCCAGCCGATCCAAACAGCCATTTGACTGCCCGAGGGTAACAGGCCGCCACCTTCAGCGGACCACCCCCATGCAATTGCCTCAAGGCAGGATCCCGGCGCGCCACCATCTCGCACAAATCTGAAACCGCCTGCCATTCCAATCCCGATTCACACAAGCCGTCCAATACTGCTTCCTTCACCTCATCGGGAACCACCTTCGCATGAGCACAATTGCAATAAAGGATCTTACCATTTTCCGCCATAGTCCCCTCACCATACCCACCTCACCCGCCTATTGCCAATCATACAAATTCAAAACCCCAGGCCGGACGAATCCAACCTGGGGCCACCTATTTCTAACTAACAGACTAACTTATACTGATGAACACCAATATCCCGTTAATGAACGACCTTCTTCTTGAAACGGTAACTCAGAACTGTAATTACCACTGCGGTAAAAAAGACTGCGTTCACCATGTTGAAGGTGCGCCATACGAGATCATCGGAGGTGAAGCCTGCAGGAGCCATCAATAGGATGCATCCCCAGACTCCCAACGCCCATGCCAGACTGATGTCTTCTGAGGAACGCCGCTGAACGATTTTCACAATCAACGGGATGTTCCACAACGGCAGAGCAATCGAGGCAACTAACGCTACTAATTCCATTCGATTTTCTCTTTTGGTTTATTGGTTGACTAACAAACGTTCACTGGCAACCGGCCAGTCAACGAAATCAATATTCTCCACAATAAAAGAATTTTCCATGACGAATGTGATACTTTCCCGTCAGAGAATCATCTTTATTTTCATTGCATTAAAAAAACCATCTCATCAAAGGGAAGGCGGAGTGCGGTCGAACCGGGGTGGGATCAGCTCGTCAGTCCTGGACGTCCTCGCGCAGGAAGGGCCAGAAGGCAAAGGCGAATTTGCCGACAATATTGGATTTGGGAAAGTCCCCCCAGCTTCTGGAATCCGAGCTGTTCATGGTGTTGTCCCCCATGGCCATAACGTGATCCGGCCGCACCTCAAATACGGCATTCTCATTCATGAAGACAATGTGGTTCGGACCAAATGCACCGCGGGCTATGTTATATGTCACATTATTGACATGGCCGCTGTAGCGGCTTTCACGGGGTGGCACATCCGGATTGAATCCATAGACTTTTTCAAATCCTGGCGTGGATTTATCCAACTGAGTTCCATTGATATAGAGGTGGCGATCGTTGCCAATGGAGACTTTTTCATCCCCGAGAGCGACCAGACGTTTAATGTAGAACTGCCCCTCCCCAGGGATACCCCGGATTCCCTCAGTCTTGAAAACTATAATCTCCCCGCGCCTGGGTGGACGGAAATTGTAGGTGAGCCGGTCGACGAATAGAAAATCGCCGCGGACAATCTTGAACTTGACCACATGCTCCCCGGCTTTGAAAAAGTCTCCCTGGTGCAGGTCGCCGGCCTGGATCAGGTAATCCGTGGGGGGGCGGCCGGCATTCTTCAGAACCGGGGGCGGATTCCACAAGGTATGCTTGACCCCGCCAATCAGAAAATCCCGCTTTTTCAACAGGAATGGGATGACGGTCTTCACATCGGAGACCGCCTCGAGCGTGCCATCCTTTTTGGCGACCAATTCGTAGTAGGATGTGCCTTTGAGGGCAAAGTCGGCAATCTTCCCCAGAAAACCGGGCACAATCGCCTCCGGGTTATTGCGCAGATTCAGTTCCTCGTTCCCCCACAAGGTCGGCTGCATCGATCCAGTCGGGATTTTGAATGGTTGAATGAAAAACGTCCGGACACTGAGGGCAACCGCAATGGCCACAAGGAAAACTTCAAAATTCTCCCGGGCGATAGGGTTGGGGTAGTGGCGGAAGTTGTTATTGGCCACCTGTTCGAGATGGAGGATGGCCTGGGGAATGTCCGCCTCGCGCTTCGGATCGTCCAGAACGGCACGTGTCTCATGGAGCGCAGCCTCAATGGAATTCAGGTTCTCCGAGGTCAGGATATCGCGCTGATGGCGCAGCAGCTTGCTCACCTGCCCGGCCATATCACGCCCCTGACGATAGGGTCTGCATGCCATCCTGCGGCGCCATGTTTGAAAAAAACTCATTGTATTGATGATTGATAGCGCCCCATATCAGTGCCCGGATCTCCGATTGAGACGGACCTGATTGAGGAATGGATAGAGTTCATTGAAAGCCCGGTAAAATCAAGCCTTCAGCACCTTGATGAAGGCATCTTGTGGAATATTGACCGATCCGACAGACTTCATGCGCTTTTTCCCCTCTTTTTGTTTTTCGAGGAGTTTGCGTTTCCGGGAGATGTCCCCGCCATAACATTTGGCTGTGACGTCCTTGCGGAGAGCACTCAAAGTCTCGCGGGCAATCACCCGGGATCCAATGGCTGCCTGAATAGCCACGGCGAATTGCTGCTTGGGGATCACATCTTTGAGCTTGGCTGCCAGGAGCCGGCCGCGGTACTCGGCCTTGGAACGGTGCACGATGGATGAAAAGGCATCCACATTTTCCCCATTCACCAGAAGATCCATCTTGACCATGTCGGCCTCAAGATAGCCATCGTGCTCATAATCCATGGATCCATACCCGTGGGTGATACTTTTGATTTTATCGTGAAAGTCGATGAGGATTTCGTTGAGTGGAATCCGGGCGGTCATCATGATGCGCCGTTCGTCAAAGGTTTCGGTGCGCAGCACATCGCCGCGTTTTTCCGCGATCAGAGCCATCATGTCCCCGATGTTCTCATTGGGACTCATGACCCCACACATGACCATGGGCTCCTCGATGTGGTCGATGTTCGCCGGGTCGGGCATGAAGGATGGGTTGTCCACCTCCAGCTTCTTTCCATCCGTGAGGTAGACGTGGTACACCACACTTGGATAGGTGGCGATGATGTCCATGTTGTATTCGCGGCGCAGGCGCTCCTGGATAATCTCAAGGTGCAGTAATCCCAGAAATCCACAGCGGAATCCGAATCCCAGGGCCACCGAACTCTCAGCGGTGTAGACAAAGGCTGAGTCATTGAGCTGGAGCTTGGCCAGACTTTGTTTGAGTCCCTCGTAATCGGCGGTGTTGATGGGGTAGATCCCACTGAACACATGGGGTGAACCTCCTGGAATCCTGGAAGTGCCGGAGCCGGATTTTTCGCCAGGGCAAGTGTGTCGCCGACCTTAATATCGGCGGGGTTTTTGATATTCGCCGTGATATACCCGGTCTCGCCGGCGGTTAAAACATCCCTGGGAAATGGCCGCGGATTAAAACTCCCCACTTCCTTGATATCAATCAGGCGGTTCGTGTGAATGAACCGTGCCTGCATGCCTGCCCGCAACTCGCCATTCACCACACGCACCACACTCACAGCCCCACGGTAAGAGTCGAAATAGGAATCAAACACCAATACCTGAAGGGTCTGCGCGGGATCGTGCTTGGGCGGCGGAATGCGCTTCACAATCGCCTCCAGAATGTCTTCAATGCCAATTCCTTCCTTGGCACTGGCCAAGATGGCATCCTCACCGGGAATGGCCAGAATGTCCTCCATCTGCTGGCGGGCAAACGGGATATTCGCGTGGGGCAGGTCGATTTTATTGATCACCGGGAAGATGGTCAGATTCAGTCGCATGGCCAGCTGAACGTTGGCCACGGTCTGAGCCTCCACTCCCTGAGCCGCATCAATAATCACCACCGCACCTTCACAGGCACTCAGACTGCGACTGACTTCATAGGCAAAATCCACGTGGCCCGGGGTATCAATCAGATTGAGCTCATAGGTGTGCCCGTCCTTGGCTTTGTAGGTCATGGTGACGGGGTGGGCTTTAATCGTGATACCGCGTTCGCGCTCCAGATCCATGGAATCGAGGTGTTGTTCCTGCAATTCCCGGTTCTGCAACGTTCCCGTACTCTGGAGCAATCGATCGGATAAGGTCGTCTTACCATGATCGATATGAGCTATGATGCAAAAATTCCGAATTCTTTGTATGTCCATCAACTTTTCAGACAACTCATAAAATAATGATCCTCCGGGAAAAGGGAACCACCATTTTCAGTAAATGAGGATCCGCTGTCCCGGACGCCGGTGTGAAACCGGATTTCAGGCCACTTTTTTAGTGAGAGCCAGACCGGATTTAAGGATTTTTGCCACAGCCTCCTCGCTGGGACCCTCGGCATAAATACGGAGGATGGGTTCGGTGCCAGATCCGCGAAGCATCAGCCAGGCCCCATTCTGTGCCACTATTTTGACCCCATCGAAGGTTTTTATCTCACTGACAGGCGACCCGGCAAGGGATGTGGGCGGGTTCTCAGCACAATACTTCATCAGGTCAGCCCGCTTCTCCAAGGGAAAATGCCCATCAATCCTGTCGTAACAATGCGGACCATAACGCTTGGTCAATTCCGCCAGAATTTTTTTTATGGATTTCTTTTCCATGGCGAGCATTTCCAGGAGCATCAATCCAGCGAGGATGCCATCTCTTTCCGGGATATGGCCCAGGAATCCGATGCCGCCACTTTCCTCGGCGCCGAGCAGGACATCCCCTTTCATCATCTCGGCGCAGACGTATTTGAATCCGACGCCAGTCTCCACCAGTTCAAGTCCGAAATCGGCGCACATTTTATCGACCATGGAGGTGGTTGTGAGGGCTTTGACAATTCTTCCCTTTTGGTTGCGGTTCCTGAACATGTGGCGGATCAGCATGCAGATGATCTGGTGGGTGGTGATGTACTCCCCATTTCCATCCATTCCACCGACCCGGTCCGCATCGCCATCGGTGACCAGACACACATCGTGCGGGTTCTTTTTCAACCAGGCGGATGTCGGGCCATAGTTCTGGCGTATCGGCTCGGGGTTGATACCTCCGAAATTCGGGTTGTGCTCGGCATTCAATGTGGTGACCTGACACGTGGTCCCAGCCAACAGCATCTCAAAACAACCAGCCCCCACCCCAAAAAGGGGATCATGGGCGAACTTCAATCCGGATTGGGAAATCAGATCAAAGTTCACCAGTTTCTTCTGTGCCTCGAAAAGCATGGGCCGCAGATCCTTGATCTGGAGCTGCTTCTGCTTGCGGGCCTCAGCCAAAGACATCCGGCGCACCGGCGAGGCGTCCACACACTTTTCAATTCCCGAGCAGATGGCTGGTTCGGCAGACCCGCCGTAGTGGGCCTTGATTTTAAATCCGTTGAATTCCGGCGGGTTGTGACTGGCAGTCAACATGACCCCACCGACACTGCGCGACTTCTTCACCGCAAAGGAAACCGCCTGGGTCATTGTCGGACTGTCACTTAACACGACCTTGAATCCATTGGCGCACAAAATCTCCGCCGTGCGCCCGGCAAATTCCTCGGATAAAAACCGGCGGTCATAGCCGACGACAATCTGCTTCAGGGTTCCCTCAACCGGGTTATGGGTCCAATAGTCAGCAGTCGCTTGAGCCACCCGTTCCACATTTTCAAAGGTGAACTCGTCCGCAATCACGGCACGCCACCCATCGGTTCCAAACTTTATTTTTGTCTTCATGAAAAATTGTCCGTCATTCAGTGGGGTCACTGGATCATTTTATCCATTATTCAGGATTCTCGTAAAAGATATAGGACGTGGAATAATCGCTGACTTCGAAGTAGAGCTTTTTTTCTCCATCATCGACGCGCAGATTGAAGTTGCGGTCGAGAAATCCATATCCATAACGGTAGGATCTTTTCTGACCTTCTTCACCGACCGGGGTGGTCAGTTTATCCACTTTGATAAACCGCATGACGAGTTTTTCCCCGGTGTATATATCACACACCCCATCCATGCCGGTGATATTGGCCACGGCCCGGCCCACCTTATTCTGGGTCTCCTGGGTGCAGCTCCCGCACAGGACGCCACCACACACAAGCAGGACCTTCAACCATGACCATATATCCAAAATTTTCCACATAACCCACTCTACCTCAACGGAATCTACACATTCACCCCCACCCAGTAAAGAACCATCCGAAGCTGCCACAAACGGAATCCGCATTGGAAGGAATTCTAAAAGCCAATGACCGACATGGTGCCGGTCATGGTTGGAAAATGGAATCTATAATTGTGGACGATGTGGATGGATGGCCAGCATGCCCCCCATCACAGAGGGATGTTATAAGCTTTGATTTTATTATAGAGTGTCTGCCGGCCAATGCCCAACCGGCGTGCGGTTTCCAGTTTATTCCCACCGGTTTCCTTGAGGACAGCTTTGATCGTATTGTATTCCATCGCTTCCATCAGGGTCAGGGCCGACTCAGGTGCCTCAGGAGACTGGGCAGACTTGATGGTCAGATCCGAAGCTTCTATCAATTCCCCCTCGCACATCAGCGCAGCCCGCTGGATTTCGTTCTGCAGTTGGCGGACGTTTCCTGGCCAGTCGTAGCTCTTCAGTTTTTCCTGAGCCTCTTTGCTGAACCCCAGCACCTGCCGTCCAGCCTGAGCGACATACCGCTTGAGGAACATCTCACCCAGAGGAAGAATGTCTGTGACACGTTCGCGCAGGGGAGGAATGTTGATTTCAATAGTTCCAATACGATAGTAAAGATCCTCCCGCAGCTTGCCTTCCCGTATGGCATCTTCAACTTTGCGGTTTGTGGCGGCAATGATGCGGCAATTGATTTTGTAGCTCTTGCGTCCGCCCACCCGACGGGCTTCGCGTTCCTGAAGCACCCGAAGCAGTTTGCTCTGAGTCTCCACGGGCATTTCGGACAATTCGTCCAGGAAAAGTGTTCCCCCTTCCGCCTGCGTGAATAGACCTTCGCGGTCGATGGCATCGGTGAATGCGCCTTTGACTGAGCCGAAGAGTTCGCTCTCAATCAGGTTCACAGGTAAAGCGGCACAGTTGATCTTGACCAGCGGACCCTTGTTCCGGTTGCTGGTATTGTGGATAAGATCGGCAATCACTTCTTTCCCGGTTCCACTCTCACCAATAATAAAGACGGAGACGTCGGTTGGGGCCACCCGCTCAATGGTCTTCAGCGCCGCTTTCATGGATGGACTCTGGAAGACGGGGGATTCACCTCCCTTGAGGGTGGATATGGCCTTTTTGAGGTTGGTTGATTCCTCGATCTGAATTTTGCGCTCGAGGGCGCGTTCGATGTGGAGGAGCAAATGATCCTGGCTTTTGGCGAGGGTGTTCTTTTCCAGGAAATGGAAGGCGCCCTTTTTGACCGCACTGACGACTTTATCTGTGGAACTGTTCCCTGTGAGGACAATGATTTCAGAGGAGGTCCAACGATTCTTAATCTCAGGTATCAGGTTCAGGCCATCCGCATCAGGTAGTCCCAGGTCAAGAACCACAATGTCCACCGGCTCACCTTTCAGCCTCGATTCAAGGCTGTGACCGGAAGACACTTCCTCCACACTGTAGGAAGCCATCTTCAGGACATTCCTCAAGTAGTCCCGAATCGATGCTTCATCATCTACGATTAGTATTTTTGCGCTCATTAAGTTCCCGAATAACCAACTGATTGATGTCTGGAAATCACACAGTGACCTGTGTGCCTCTTACCTGCGTAGTTTCTCAAAAGTTTTGGAATCCTACACTTTCGAGATCAATTCAGCCCTGCCATGTCTCATCGGATGACAGATTCGGGGACTTGAGCACAGAGTGTTAAAAAATGAGGCGGTTTTTCAACGTATCGGGGGTGGTAATTCCGTTCCAGGGAACATTTTCAGTATCTGTGCCCGCAATTTGCGCGCCTCCTCGGGTTTGCACAATCGACGATTCGCCCGCCGGTCAATCCCATCCAACAATTCCATCCAGTCCCCTAGTCCCGGATTCTCAACCCTTTCCCAATTGTCAAAGCGCCTTTCCCGCTGGAAAAACGCCCATCCATCTCCCTCCTTGCAGGAATAAACCTGCCATTTCACCCCATCCTCATCCGATCGCTTCCAACTCACTTCAAATTTTGCCATAAATTTTTTTGCCCTGTCCTTTATATGTCCACATTCTGGAATCGGATGGTGGCGACAGCCATCGCCGCAATCCCCTCTTTCCTGCCAATGAATCCCATTTTTTCATTGGTCGTGGCTTTGATTCCAATGCGATCGGGCGGGATGCCCAGGGATTCACTGACTGCCGCCTTCATCTCATCCAGGCGCGGGTAGATCTTCGGCGCTTCGGCAATCACCGTCGCGTCCAAATTGATGATGGTGGCATCCATGGACCGGGCGCGACCGGCTATCTCACGCAAGAAAACCAGACTGCTGACTCCTTTCCAGCGCGCTTCAGTATTGGGAAAATAATGTCCAATATCCGGCAGCCCGAGGGCTCCCAGGCAGGCATCCGCCATGGCATGAACCAACACATCCGCGTCGGAATGCCCGTCCAGGCCAAGTGGGTAATCCAATTCCACGCCTCCGAGGATCATTTTCCGTCCTTCGGCGAAGGGGTGGACGTCGTAACCAATACCGGTTCGGTATATCATAGGGGGGTATCATGAATGAATCCTGGGCATTTGGCGAATGCGCAATGCGGATGATACAGGAATTAAATGGGACTACCTCTTGAAATCCGGGGTAATTCCTGATTGTCTTTCCCCAACAGAGCTATGCAGTTTATCAGAGATATTCAGAAAAAACGCGGCCAGGCAGGCAAGCCCGTGGTCTCAGTGGAGTTTTTTCCACCCAAGACAGATGCCGGAATGGTGAGCTTATTTGATGAAACCCTCAAAGAGCTGGATGTCCTGGATTTGGATTTTTGTTCCGTGACCTATGGTGCCGGGGGAAGCACCACCGACAAGACACTGGAGATGGTGACGCGCATCCAGAATACCTTGAAAATCCCGGCCATGATGCATTTGACCTGCGTGAATGCGGTGCGTGAGCAATTGGCGGAAGTGGTGGATAAGGCGGTCGATTCGGGCATATCCAATATTCTGGCCTTGCGCGGAGATCCACCCGGCGGCACCGGAGAGTTTGTTCCCACGCCGGGAGGATTCGAGTATTCCTACCAATTGGTTGATTTCCTGAAAAAGCGCGGTGGCCTGTGTATTGGAACTGCGGGATTCCCGGAGGGCCACATACATTGCAGGGATGGGAAGCACGCGGACTGGGATCACCTGGTGAATAAGATCCATCACGGAGCCGACTTCATCGTGACCCAATTATTCTTCGACAATCATGATTTTTTTGAATTCCGGGATTATGTCTATGAGAAGCTGGGGAGGCCGGTTCCGATTGAAGTGGGGGTGCTGCCGGTGGTTTCAGGCAAGCAGTTGAAGCGGTTCACGGAATTGTGCGGGGCCCGCATACCTGCGGCTATGTTAAGCGATCTGGATCGGATTGGAGAGGATGACCAGGCAGCCGTGCAATATGGAATCGAATACGCCAGTCGCCAGCTCCAGGAACTCATGGACGCCAAAGTCAGTGGCATTCATTTCTACTGCCTGAACAAATCCTATTCGACCATCGAAGTCTGCCGGAACCTCGGACTCAAAGGCCAGCGGGGCCAGTAATGGCGCCATCCCACCACAGGCACAAAGCCATGAATCTCAGAAAATCCTCCCAGGCGCGGTCCAGCATTCCCAACTCCGGCAAGAGTCCATTTGGATCGAAGGGAGAATTGTTGAGACTGGCTTCCCCGCTCCAAAGCACGTGGATTGAATGGACCGGGGCAGGTTTCCTTCACCCGGCGGGAACGGAGGGTGTCGGACTGTTCTCCCGGCTCCTGTTTCAATGGGAGTTACCGGCAATACGGAAAACAATGGATTGTCTCAGATCCGGCGATGGATCCGTTCTGGAGCTGGACCAATCCATGACCCGGTTCGACTGGCCGGAACCGGCGCTGGAACTCAACAAATCCATCGCCCGGAAACAATTGGCCATCTTTTATCCCCTGTATGATTGCCGGTGGTGGGGACGTTACAGCCAAGTCATCGACGAGGGAGGCGCGCATGGATGGCAATCCATCGTTTACGGGATGTTTTACCACACCTACTCCATTCCCGTGACCCAGGCCATGTCCCACTATGCCAGCCAGTATCTGATGATTGCCCCGCACCTGAGCCAGGTCATTCCAGACTGGCAGGAACAACTGAAACAAGCCCTGGCAGCATCCTTGCATCCCAACAATCCCGGTGGCTCGTTTCAACCAAAAGTTCTGTGACTTCCGCATTCTCCCGGGCCAATGCACCGCAAACATCCGTGACCCTGCCCATGTTGGGGAATTGATCGCCCATCCCAGGCATGTTAGAATCCCCACCCTATGGAGGGAGTTTCCAGAATATCCAGGCCTGCGGAAGGCACACCCAATCACCATTTCCAATCGCATGGAATCCCGTCCATTATCCTGGCCTGGGTCGCGGGCATGTGCTTTATAGGCCTCTCATTCACTGGAATTGGCCAGTCTCTTCCCGATTCAACCCCGGAAATGGCACGACGACTCGCCTCCATTCATTCCCGGAAAAATCCTGAGCGCAATTCCTACCTGAGCCTCGAGCGGGCTGGGATCTATCAGAAGCGCCTGGATGCAACCACAGACCCCCAATCTCGCATCACAGCTCTCTGGGACCTGGCATCCGAACAACTCAATGCCGCACAGAATGAAACCGCTCTCGAAAACTTTCTTGAAGTGGAAAAACTGGCTCAAATCCACAAGCCCGATTTTTATCACAAGAATAAATTATTGCTCTGGCACCATCAGGCATTGTGCCACCTGAGAATTGGGGAACTGGACAATTGCCTGAATCACCACTCCCCGGATTCCTGCATCTTCCCACTGGCCGGAGGCGGCATCCATAAACTCACCCGCGGAGCCGAGGGCGCCGTGGCGGTTCTCACAAAAATTCTCCAGGAAAATCCATCCGATGTCGGAAACCGCTGGCTGCTTAATGTGGCATACATGGCCCTGGG
>JAJOIW010000169.1 GCA_021209225.1 Verrucomicrobiota bacterium | reverse complement strand
CGCGGCAGATACATATTGTTTATAAGGACAAGCCTTTTCATACTATTCTCTCAGTGGCCCCACCGATGTATGATGAACTTTGGACTGCGGGCAAAGCCATGTATAAGTTGGAGCCAGTGGTAGCGGACGGTGGGGAGCTCATCATTTATGCCCCGCATTTGAAGGAAATCTCTCTGACGCATGGGGCAATCATTCGTGCAGTCGGGTACCATGTGCGGGATTATTTCCTGAAGCAGTGGGAGAAGTATCGGGAGCTTCCCTGGGGTGTATTGGCGCATTCCACTCATGTGAAGGGGGCTGGAACATATGAAAATGGCGTTGAATCACCCCGGGTCAAGGTGACGATCGCCTCGCAAATTCCGGAATCGGTATGCCGGGAGATCAATTTGGGATATCGGGATCCGGCATCCATACGGGTTGAGGACTATATGAATCGGGAGGCGGAGGGGGTATTATATGTTCCAAAAGCAGGGGAACGGTTATTTTTATTAAATGAAGGATGAAGCCTGAATGCATGGGGATTTTGTCTATATGTTGATCTGGCGTAGAATTCTTCGAAGTATGATTCCTGTTGGATATTTTCTGATTGTTCCAATGGGGGCGCAGGAGGCTATGGCGGATGGGGGGGGCGATATTTCCAATGCAGTCCAAGCACTGTCATTCGAGCAGTGTGATAGAGACGGAGGGGGGGCGATTGCTGGCATGCTGGTATCGTGGATCCGGGGAAAGAACAGCAAATGATGTGATCATCGAGGGAGCAGTTTACAGGGAGGAGGGAGACCGGTCCGAGTGGTCTGCCCCGTTTGTGATGGCGGACACATTGGGATTGCCGGATTGCAATCCAGTATTATTTGGAGATCGCGCAGGACGTATCTGGATGTTCTGGGTCGTTCCAATTGCCAACCGTTGGGAAAACAGTGTTCTCAAGTTTCGCCGGGCCAGTCGTCTTCATGAGGAAACCGGGAGGCCAATATGGGACTGGCAGGACAGTATCCACCTGGTTCCTGGCCCCGAATTTGCGGTATCCATCCGTGCGGGATTTGATGAACTGGATCCATCTGAACCGCTCTGGGCGGAATATGCCAAGCCCTATAGTCGGCTCCTTCAGGAAGCTGCATCTGATCCCTACAAGAGGCAGACCGGGTGGATGACAAGAAACCATCCCATAATACTCCGCTCAGGCACGATCGTGCTTCCGCTCTATTCGGATGGTTTCAATCTATCGATGGTCGCGTATTCACAGGATGAGGGTGAGACATGGCATGCGGGCAAACCCATTGTTGGTTTGGGGCCCATTCAACCCACCATATTGCAGGAGAACTCTGGAAGACTGGTGGCTTTTCATCGTGACAGTGGAGGGCCACCAGCACGTGTTCTGGTGAGTCATTCCATGGATGACGGGAAAACATGGAGCGTTGCCCGAGACACCGATATTCCCAATCCAGGATCCAGCCTGGAAGTCATCAGGATAATGGATGGACGGTGGGTCATGATTTTCAACCGCTCGGAAGCCGTACGCGACAATCTCTATCTCGCAGTCAGTTCGGATGAAGGCCAAAGCTGGCATTCATACAGGCAACTTGAACCAGCACCAGGCAGGGATGGCTTGCAATTTTCCTACCCATCCATCATTCAATCGAAGTCCGGTACGATCCATGCCACCTGGTCGGTTTCCGGAAATGGTGGGGAGACCATTTTTCATAGAATCATTCCATTGAGCACACTTACCGGGGGGGAATAATTGCGTCCAGGCTTCAGGGAAGCTGGGAATCCTTTTTTGCTGGCGGATCCGATGGGGTCTGTTTCCGAAGGATGACAACTATGGCGAAGATGAGAGTCAGGCAGGCGAGAGCCAGGTAGATGTTCCAGTTGCCCCCGGTTTTCAGTGTCCGGCTGGCCAGCAGTACGATAATGGAGAAAGTCATGCTCATCGACCAGCTGATCAGGAAAAACTGCCGGAATGGAACATGCGCAATGGCGAGAATATAATGACGCAGTGTTTGACTTAAGCCGGGGACGAGTTTGATAAAGAAAATGAATTTCACCTGATCCTGGGTCTGGAGTTTGATCAGCGGGAATTCAAACCACTCCGACAGGTGGTTAATCATATTTTTAAGAATCCGGGTGCCAATGAGGTAAGCCAAGGGAAGCTGGATGGCAGTCGCCGCCGCTGTGCCCAGAATGCATGGAATAAATCCGAAAGAAAAACTCCCAATCACTAAAAAAAGGCATAATTGGAAACCCCAGCAAGGGTAAGATGGCCTGTGCCAGGAAAAAGCCGGGGTAGCCAATTTCAGTGCCCAATTGACCCAGAGCAGTGATGGATTTCTGATTGGGGATGAGGAACCACAAGGTGACGAGGACCACTGAAAAAGCGATGATTTGAAGAGTCAGTTTTCTCCTGTTGGGAGATGTGAACCATTTTGTGAAGAGGGTCCTGACAGATTGAAATCCCCGCAGGGCCGTATCCATGGGGGATGGCTTAGCAGGGCTCTGGACGGAAGCCTCAGAGATGTCGCCCGGAGGCGGGGCGCTTGATGGAAATGGTTTTGGGTCTTCGTCCATGTGATCCAAAGGGTAGGGAATGCTCGGGGCCAACTCATTCAATCTTATTGCAGGGAAGCGACGAAGTCACTCATGCGGGTCAGACCCTTTTCGATCTGAGCCAGGCTGGTGGCGTAGGAGAGACGGATGTGGTCGTCTGAGCCGAATGCGGATCCAGGAACAGCCGCCACCTGGACTTTTTCCAACATTTTTTCGCAGAATTCCCCGCTTTTCATACCGGTTTGGCTGATGTTAGGAAAGAGGTAAAAGGCACCAGTGGATGGGAAACAGGAGATACCACTCATGGAATTGAGGATTTCCAGGGCTCTGAGCCGGCGTATATTAAATTCTTCTTTCCAGATGGGCAGGTGGTCCTGCGGGCCATCGAGGGCAGCAACCGCGCCAGACTGGGCGAATGAGGTGGGGTTGCTGGTGCTGTGGCTTTGGAGAGCATCAATTGCCTCGGCTATGGGCAAGGGTGCGGCCAGAAATCCAATTCTCCATCCTGTCATGGAATAGGCTTTTGCCAGACCATGCACGATGATTGTGATATTTTTATGTTCTGGGGAAATGCTGGCTGGGCAGGTATGGACAGCATCCTCATAGACCAGCTTCTCATAGATGTCGTCACTCATGATGAGGACATTATTCTCCAGGCAAATATCGGCCAATGCCCGGATTTCCGCTGGAGTATAGACGGTCCCGGTCGGATTGCTGGGCGAGTTGAGAATTAAAATTTTTGTTTTTGAGGAGATGGATTGGCGCAATTGATCCGGCGTGATTTTGAATCCATTCTGATCGTTGGTATTCAGGATGACGGGTGTGGCACCAGCGAGGACAACCATCTCCGGATAACTGAGCCAGAACGGAGCTGGAATGATCACCTCATCCCCCGGGTTGCACACGGCAAACAGGACGTTGAAGCAACTGTGTTTTCCGCCGCAACTCACAATGATCTGATCAGCTGAGTAGCTGACTCCCTGGTCGCGCTGAAATTTCCGGACGATGGCTTGACGCAATTCCGGGGTGCCCGAGCTGGCTGTGTACTTTGTGAAGCCATTCTGCAAGGCGGTGATTGCGGCATCTTTGATATGTTGAGGGGTATCGAAATCGGGCTCGCCCGCGCCGAAGCCGATGATATCCAAGCCTTGTTGTTTTAACGCTTTTGCCTTGGCACTGATGGCTAAGGTAACTGAAGGAGTTAAGGATGCTACTTTTGAACTGACAGGATAATCCATTTTTTCTGGTTCACCAATCTGAAAGACATCCCCTGGCATAGCAAGCCCAAAAAGGGCCGGAATGTGGCACAATCCGCGAGCCCGGGAGAGATCATCCGGGATACAGTCCATCCACCGCTGGGATGGAATTCGATCGGGGAAATCCGGAATCCTAGGTCATTGAGGTAGGTGTCCCGCACCAGGCTGTCATGATGTTTCTGAGGCGGGACTGCGGCGATGAATTGGAGTCAGGGGCCGGGGCTTTGTCTCAGGATGGAGTACAGCCGGATATAGGTGATGCCTTCCAGAGGGATTCTCTGAAAACGGGGATCCGATTCGATGGTGGGAATGCGATGATCGTCATAGGACAGGGCGAGGAAGTGTGCACCTGATTGTGCCAGATCATCCGGTGAAGCGGCGGGGTTTCCTCCATACCAGGGTTGATCCAGGCAAAAGGCAAGATATAGACCGGCGCGTCCTCGGGGCAATCGGGCATTGCCAACAACCGGACCCGGTTTCACATCCGCATCACGGGAAATCGCCAGCGACGTTTCATATGCTATGTGAAATGCGGAAAGAGAAATGGATGGAAGGATTGCCCATCGGGCAATGGACGGCCCGACCAGACCCATACCCAGGATGATGGCGAGAAATTGGACCTTGTGTTTTTGAATCCAATTCAGGGGTGGCGGGCATTCCAATATCACTAAAGCCATGATGGGAGCGAAAGCATAAAAATACCGCTGTTCAGTCACCGGCAGGAGTGTCGCGGTGTAAACCGCGAAATTCGCCACGAAAAAACTCAATACAACCGCTGCCCGCCAGTATTTTGGCTCAAACCAGGTCGTGCGCGACAGCCGAGACCTCAATGTTCCAGTGAGAATAAACAGGGTGGGAATGGACCAGAAAAAGACCGAGGTCAGCACAAGGGCCGCTTTCGGGAGATTCGATACAATGAGTTCGAGCTGGTGCTGGAGATTTTCTTTGGATTCAAATGGGCTCCAGTATTGGTCTGGATTCAGAGAAGGATTTTCCCATGTGGTGATTCTGCCATTTTCCGGGGGGGCAATATTAAATCCGATCGGGTATCTCTGCACATCGCCTGGACCTGTGGTGGCGTGAACGATTCGCGCGCTGGTTGAAAAGGTGAATTTGCCATTGTGCATCGAAAGAACCGAAATCCAGATAATGCAGGGTATTCCCCAGCTCAACAGCATCAGTCCAGCGCAGGATCGAGATGGCAGCCGGCGGGAGGAGCGGAATATCCAGGTGGCACCAAGACTGAGGCAGACAAAGAGGACTGTCACTGGCAGGGCAACGCTCTTGGTTAAATAAGCAAGCGCAGACCAGAACCCCAAGCTCATGGCTGACCTGGGCTCGTATGTCCATCGGTTCATCATCACCCCATGCAGAATCCTCAAATAGATCCCCGCCAATAAAAGATCCGGAGAAATATTCTCAACCGACCACAATAGCGAAGTGAGAAAAAGCGCCCCATCCAACCACTGGCCAACCTTTTTCGGAAGCGAGGATGCCTGAACCAGTTCCCTGGAACTCTCCAGGAAAAAAAAGTGTTGAGATCGCCATCACGATGCGGGCAGTCACAAGTGGCGGAACGTCGAGAGCCAGGAACGGGCAGAATATCCCGCTCAGAAGCGGCCCCCAATACCCGCTGATGGCCAGGTCCAAGTCGAAATTCACAAAGTGACGGGCTATCTGCAAATAGGCGATCCCATCCGGGTTGACAGCATGGCGGAAGGGATATGCCACGAGAATCAGCACCAGCAGGTGATGCCAGCGCCGCCTGGCAATACCCCGTATCGAAACGGCGTCCGTGCAGGATTTGCGTCGGGTCAATGTCATTTGTGAATTGACGGTTGTCGGATTATCGGTTGTGAATAAGTCCACGGATATGTCAAGAATAACACGAGCATTGATATCAGTCAGTGACAAGAGCGGGCTCATTCCTTTTGTCGAAGGACTTGTGGCCCAGGGAGTTGAAGTATTGTCGACGGGTGGCACCTGCAAAGCCCTGGCTCAGGCTGGATTGCCCGTAAAGGAAATCAGCGACTTCACTGGCTTCCCCGAAATGCTCGATGGCCGGGTCAAAACCCTGCACCCCAAAGTGCATGCGGGATTACTTTATGTGCGCGGAAACCCGCATCATGAAAAGGCCATGTCTGACCATGATCTGCTGCCGATTGATCTGGTGGTGGTCAATCTTTATCCTTTTGAATCCACCGTGGCGCGACCTGGTGTGAGCCTTGAGGAAGCCATCGAGAATATTGATATTGGTGGGCCATCGATGTTGCGGAGTGCTGCCAAAAACCATGAAAGTGTGACGGTGGTGACTGATCCAGCGGATTACCCGGCGGTCCTCTCCATGATTCAGGCACATGGTGGAACATCACACCAGTACCGCCAGCAACTCGCGTTGAAAGTATTCCAACGCACGGCCGAATATGATGCCGCCATTGCCGGTTACCTGGGAAAGACATTTGGCAACCCGATGATTCCTGAATCCGGTGATACAGCTCCCAATCAGATTTCTCTGCACATCCCCAAAGTCCAAACATTACGTTATGGGGAAAATCCCAGGCAGAAAGCGGCTTTATACGGGGATTTTGACAAATATTTCCGTCAATTACATGGAAAAGAGCTATCCTATAACAACATTCTGGACCTGACTGCCGCTGCCGAACTGATCGGAGAATTTGAGGGCCACGCACCCACACTCGCCATCCTGAAACACACCAACCCATGTGGAGTAGGGGTGGGGGAGAACCTGCTCCAGGCCTGGCACCATGCTTATGAGACCGATCAACAAGCCCCCATTTGGAGGGATTATCGCGGTCAATTGTCCGCTCGACGAGGCTTGCGCTCAGCAAATCGCCTCCATATTCAGTGAAGTGATCATCGCTCCGGCCTATGAACCGGCTGCACTGGCTGTTCTGCGGGCAAAGAAAAACCTCCGCTTGATTGAAATGGCTCAGGGATTGAAGTCCACCGATGAATGGCGGATGCGTTCAGTCGGATTTGGAAGCCTGCTAATGCAGGAGAGGGATTCTGTCGCCTTTGATGCCAATGAATGGAAAGTGGTCACTCAGAGGCCTCCGACTCAACAGGAGTGGAAAGCCATGGTGTTTGGCCAGAAGGTATGCAAACATGTGAAGTCCAACGCGATTGTTTACGTGGGGATGGATCGGACATTAGGGATTGGGGCAGGCCAGATGAGCAGGGTGGATGCTTCCCGTATAGCTGTGCGGAAAGCTCAGGATGCCGGTTTGTCTCTGGCCGGTTCTGTGGTTTGCTCGGATGCATTTTTTCCATTTGCGGATGGATTACTGGCAGCGGCAGCCAGCGGGGCGACAGCTGCCATTCAGCCTGGGGGGTCCGTGCGCGACGAGGAAGTCATTGCTGCGGCTGATGCAAGTGGGGTGGCCATGGTCTTCACCGGAAACAGGCATTTCCGGCATTGAAGCCGTTTCCAGGACCACTCCTGCTCTGAGAGGAACTGATAGATCGAAAATATGCAGAAGATTTCACCTGAAGAAAAACCCGTATTGATTGTCTCCCCGGATTTTCCCCCGAGAAAAGGCGGCCTGGCCGACCATACGCACATGTTGGCTATGCATCTGAAAGATGCTCTGCATATCAAGGTATTAACATCCAAAGGATGCCAGGAAAATGACCAGTACCAGGTTTATCCGGCAGTGTATGATTGGCATGACGCCGAAGAGCTTTTTAATCAGGTGCTCTATCTCAGTAAAAACTGCCGCGTGCTCTGGCAATACGTGCCACATATGTACGGGCGGGGCGGAGTCAACCGACTCCATTCCTCGAGTGGTCGAATGGCTCGCAGATAAGAAAGTCCGGCAGATGATGATCGCTCATGAGATTTTTGCCCCGATGGCGTGGATGCCCAACCGCGCTTATTATGCCATGTCTCAGAGGTCCCAATGGAAGCGGATTTCCAGGCATATGGAAAGGATCGGGGTTTCCACCCAGGTATGGATTGATCACAGATGGGGAATGAATCGGGAAAATCAGGATGCCTACGAGTTTTGTCCATCTCCATCGAACGTTCCATTCTGCCCAGTGGATGCGGATCACGCCCGCCACTGGAAGATGGATCACGGGATTTCTCCGGATGCCAAACTGATCGGATTTTTTGGTGACCCAGGCCCCGGGAAGCAATTCGATTGGGTCGTCGATGCCTGGATTGATTCCCAGGATAACAGTTTTGAGGTGGCACTGGTCTCGATTGGCCGGGAACCAGAATACGAACCGGATGCGGCATTGAAGCCATTATTTGTGGCGACTGGATACATAAGCCCTGAGGAAGTATCGCGCGCCATGCAGGCGATTGACGTCATGGCGCTGCCATTTGAGTCGGGTGTTTCTGAGAAAAGAGGTTCCTTTACTGGAGCATTGCACCACGGATGTCCAGTGGTGACCGTCCACGGCGAGAGCACATCCAACCTGCTGCGCTCATCCGATGCGTTTGTTTCCACGGACTGTGGCAATCGTGACGGGTTCAGCGAAGCCGTCTGCCAGTTGCTCCGCGATGACAAAAGAAGACTTGAGATAAAAGCAAAAGCTCAAAGCTTTTACGCCGATAACTTTACGTGGAAAATCGTGGCCCGGAAAATCGAACACTGGATCAAAAACCCACGAATTTTGAGTTGAATGCTTGAAACGGCACATGATTGGGATTTCACGGTCACCAAGCCGCGTTCAGATCAGAAACAATTATGGACTCCTTCATGATGAATGAAGGGGCAGATTCCGGTTTTGAAGCCGGAAAAAACACCGCATGCAGGCAGTAAATTTTATTCAGAGTTATGCACGGACGTTGCAGAAATTGCGACCGCACCTCAGAGCTGGCAAAAAGCTGGTCGTTGCAGTGATTGTGACGTCGCTGGTGGCTGGTTTTTTTGAATCGACGGCTATTCTGCTCTTATGGCCTTTGTTGAACCTGGTGAAGGAGGTTTCCAGTGGCGTGGTTTCAACCGGTGAGGAACTGCGCCTTATCCGGATGCTGCGGGATTTATTTCCCGGCATTTCCAGTTCTGCATTGGTCATGGTGATGTGTGGGCTTCTGCTTTTTGCCATCGGGTTGAAGAATGTGATCATGGTGACCAGCCTTCGATTTGGAGCTGCATTGCGCCGGAAGGTCATGATCAATCTCCGGGCCGCTCTTTATCTGAAATTCCATGGTGCGGAGTTGCAGTTGTTTGAGGAGAATGAGACGGGTGATTTAGTCAGTGTCTTTCTGCAGGAAACCCAGCGGGCGGTTATGGCCATTGATTGTGTCATCACTGTCCTGCAGAGGCTCTCCATCGTTTTCTTCTATCTGGTATTGATGACGTTTTTGTCCTGGGAACTGACCGCATTCACCCTGATGCTTGCCGTGGTCATTGGATCCGTTGTCGGATCCATCTATAAAGCCACCAAAAAACATGGTGAGGCATACGTCGAAGCCAATATGAAATTGAATGCGCACGCTATTGAATCCTTTTCTGGTGTGCGGCAAATCCGGACCTCCAATAATCTGTCCCAGACGTATGCTGATTTTCAGGAGACAAACACAGAACAGGCCATGATCGACGAGCGGCAGGTGCGGGCCGTCGCACTCCTCCCAGCCATTGTGGAGACCATCGGAGTTCTTGGGGGCATTCTCATCATTGGTTTTGCCAGCGTGTATCTCATTCCCCGTGGAACTTTGGACCCGGAGAAAATGATTGCCTTTGGAGCGTATCTGATGCGCATGCTGCCAGTGGTTTCCCTGGTGTACTCCATCCGCGGTCAGCTCATGTTCATGGCCGAGGGACTCTTTGAAGTCGATCGCTGGATGGATACTCCCCAGCATCCTAAAATTCCTTTTGGTGATAAGACATTCCGCGGTCTCCGTGGCGACATCCAGTTCCAGGACGTCACATTCTCGTATCCCAATGGCAAACTGGCCTTGAAGAATATTTCCTTTGAGGTGAAGCGCGGGCAGACGGTTGCCCTGGTTGGGGCATCCGGATCAGGTAAATCGACCCTGGCAACTCTGCTCCTCCGGATGCGGACTCCGACTGAGGGAAAAATCCTGGTGGATGGAGAGGATTACTGGGAATTTTCCCCCGCCAGCTGGCATAACCGGGTGGCCACGGTGGAACAGGACACCTTCCTCTTCCATGCATCCCTGGTGGAGAATATTTGCTTCGGTCTCAAGGACGTCCCGGAAGCCAAGGTATGGGAAGTTCTGGAAATGGCCCAACTTGCCGAGTGGGTGCGCACACTCCCGGATGGAATTCATACCATCGTTGGCGAGCGCGGGGCATCGATTTCCGGAGGACAAAAGCAACGGCTTGCCATCGCCCGCGCCCTGGTGCGGGATCCGGATGTTCTGGTCCTTGATGAAGCCACCTCCGCTCTGGACAGCGTTTCTGAACGACTGGTCCAGGAGGCACTTGAGCTCGCTCAGAAAGGGCGCACAGTTCTGGTCATCGCCCACCGCCTTTCCACAATCCGCCACTCGGATAAAATCGTCGTGATGGAAAAAGGCGCTATTGTCGAGCAGGGGTCCTGGGATGAACTCGAAAAGCTCCAGGGCTCATTCGCCAAATACATCCATTCCAGCATGACATACTGAGAATCCCCCAGTCCGCGCCAGTTTCTGTGAATTTGGTATTTGTCCAAAACCGGATGAGCTGTCATTCTCACATACACACATAACTCCAGCCTATGAATTCCATTCTTGTTTACACATTGGTCCTCCTCAGTTTCCTTGTGAATCCGGCATCCGGCATTGCACTCGAATCTGAAGACAAAGAAATTCTCCATAACGAAATCCGGCATCTCAAATTGCTGGTGGCTGAGCTCAAACAGAACGGCCAGCATGAAAAAGCCAGACAGGCATTTGAGGAATTATCCCAGCTGCAGAAAAAGCTTTTCCCCACCATGCCTCCAAAGCCGGATGTCCCGGATCCGAAACAAAAAATCAAGCACATGGAGCAGGCGGTACGGCACCTCCATGAGTCAGGTGAACACGAGCTGGCTGAAAAATTGGAGAAAGAGCTGCATGCCAGAATCGGGAAGCTCAAGCCCGACGATCAGGAGATCCTGGAATCCGTCCACCAGCTTCAGGACACGGTTCATCAATCACAGGCACATCTCCGGGAAATCGCTCAGCACCTCGAAAATACCCAACGCCAGGTCCATGAAAGACTCGAGCATATGGCTCACCGACTCGACCGCCTGGAAAATATCCTGCGCAAACTCGATGGCCATTCAAAAAAATCTCCCCCAGTCCCTTCGGAAATCCCGTAATTCTCCCCACCTCCGCATGTAGATAAATCAAGTTTTCACATCTTCCGACTTCCTTCAATCCAGATATCCACCTGCTGACATTCACGTGAGCGGGAATTTTTTTACCCCATTCGGATAATTCATTTTCCGGAAATGTATTAAATTTATTTCCCCTGCATAAATCTGAATTGAAAATTCACCTGAATGTGACAATAATAAGAACTTGTGATGACATGAATTTGTCAGTCTGACTGTGACGACCATTATGGAGTGGGCTCAATATGATCCTATTTGATCAAAAGGAATATCGAAATATTACATTGCCGGAGTATCAGAAGGAGAAACCTGTCCTGCAGGTTGAGCTTCTGAAGATGCAGGAGTGGGTCGTCGCTCAGAATAAGAGATTGCTCATCGTGCTGGAAGGCCGCGATGCGGCTGGGAAGGGGTCGACCATCAAGCGGTTTATTGAAAACCTCAACCCAAAGAATCTGCGTGTTGTCGAGTTGGGAATCCCCACCAAGGCCGAAAGCCGCAACTGGTTCCGCCGCTATGCCCGACACTTTCCCAAGCCCGGTGAGATTGTGTTTTTTGATCGTTCATGGTACTCACGGGCATTGATTGAGCCCACCATGGGGTATTGCACTCAGGCTCAATATAATTATTTCATGTCCAAGGTCTGCCTTGGGAAGAGAAGTGGATCGATGAGGGATTGATATTAATCAAATGTTATCTTTCTGTGACCCGTGAGAAGCAGGTGATCCGGTTCCGTCAGCGTCTGGAAAGTCCGTTGAAGTATTGGAAATACTCTCCCAACGACGAAATGATGTTAAAGAAATGGGAAGTTTTCACCCGATTCAAAGAGCAGATGTTTGAGCAGACATCCACGGAGAAAAGCCCATGGGTCGTGATCAATTCCAATCTGAAAATGGCTGGTCGACTCAATGCCATGCTTTACGTGCTTCAGAAAGTGCAGTACGACGGGAAAAAGACTGTGGTCCCATTGGCAAAGAACCGCATGCTTTACGACCGGGATGTCGATTTGCTGGGGGTTCGTTTTTATGACTTGAATTTCAAGCAGTCCAGAATTCTGACCCTGGTGAAGAAATACCTGAGTGGCACGACCCTGGAGGAAATAGAAAAGGCCGTTGAGCCCCCTGAGCCAGAGGATCCGGTGGCTGCCAATCCATCCTGATTTCACATCCCACACCTCGCAGTCAGCCAGGACTATTTTCCTGCCGGTATTCCTGAGGAAATGATCCTGCCTCGAGAATTTGAAAATCGATCCCACTTGACGTCTGGCTGTTGTGGATGCTTCTTAATGTCCTTCCATGTATGAATTGATCAAGAAGTGTTCCGGGACCAGGGCGCGATTAGGGCGGATCCGCCTCGGTCGTGGGACAGTGGATACCCCGGTCTTCATGCCTGTTGGCACCCAGGCCAGTGTCAAGGCATTGGATAATCGTGAGCTTCTGGAAATTGGCAGCCAGATTATTCTCGGAAATACCTACCACCTCTCCATACGCCCTGGCTTGGATATTATTGGCAAGGCACAGGGCTTGCATCGGTTCATGGATTGGAAACTTCCCATCCTCACTGACAGTGGCGGATTTCAAGTCTTCAGCCTGGCAAAAATCCGCAAAATCCAGGAGAACGGTGTCGCTTTTCAATCCCATTTGGACGGATCCCCTCTCTTTATTGGGCCGGTGGAATCGATGGCGATTCAGAAGGCATTGGGATCGGATATTGCGATGGTCTTTGATGAGTGCCCCCCGGCCACGGCCACCAGAGCCGAAGCTGAGCAGGCGGTTGAAAGGACCTTGCGCTGGGCACAGGTCTGCCTCAGTCAGGAGCGCGCTCCAGGTCAGAAATACTTCGCCATCATTCAGGGTGGGAAGTGGGGAGACTTGCGGGAATCCTGTGCCCGTGAACTCGTTTCCATGAATTTTGATGGATATGCGATCGGTGGCGTGAGTGTCGGGGAGCCTGAACCGGAAATGTTTGCGGCCGTCGAAGCCACCGAACCCCATCTCCCGGAAAATAAGGCTCGTTATGCCATGGGGCTCGGAACTCCTGCGCAACTTGTCGAACTGGTCGCCCGGGGCGTGGACATGTTCGATTGCGTCCTCCCCACAAGGGTCGCCAGAAATGGAACCGCTTTCACCCGGAACGGAACCGTCAATATCAAGGCTGGATTCAACAAAGAGGATTTTGCTCCAATCGATCCCGATTGTGAATGTTATGCCTGCCGCCATCACACCCGCGCCTATATCCGGCACCTGCTGAATGTGGAGCCCTTGTTGCATTTCACACGCTTGACACGCCGATTTTTTGCGCGCTATAAATCCCACGCAGTTTGCAAGACGATTCGAGTTTCCCGTGAATGCCACGCCGGTTCCGGCTTGCGCCGAGTCGGTTGCGTTGTGCCAATAGATCGCAGTAATCATCGAGGGAGCCGCTTCATGAACAAATCTGAACTGATCGACGCAATTGCCACGCGTGCCGACATTTCGAAGACCACCGCAGGTCGTGCGCTGGATGGCGCGCTCGAAGCCGTCAGAGGGGCACTGGAAAAAGGAGATTCGGTAACCCTGGTCGGGTTCGGCACCTTCCATGTCGGGGAGCGCGCAGCGCGGACGGGCCGTAATCCGCGTACCGGCAAGAACATCAAGATCAAGGCAGCCAAGGTGCCGAAGTTCCGTCCTGGCAAAGGCTTGAAAGATGCGCTAAACTAGCGAGCTTCGCTGGGCGGGCGCCACGTTCGTCGCCTTTTCCGCGCGGGGTGCTTAGCTCAGATGGTAGAGCGCTAGCCTTACAAGCTGGATGTCGGCGGTTCGATCCCGTCAGCACCCACCAGACACCTTGTAGCGAGCAATATCAGTAGTGTCGAAAACCCGCATGGCTCCTGGCCTTGCGGGTTTTTTCTTTTCCTGTGTCTCCGGAAGCCCCACCGCGCCATACCGCTGACAGTGGGCGCCCTGGTGGTATCCCGACATACGCTCCACCGCGAGCGCCACCACCATTCCCTTGGCCGGCGCCGATTTGACGGGCTAGGCCCGAGACAAGGCTTGCAAGCCCGCCGATGAGCCGCGGGATGCATCCGCCGATCCTGCCCGCCGGCGCCGGACTCCGCTGCCTCGACTTCCGTTTCGACGGTAAGCGCAAGACGCTTGCCCCTGGTGCCTCTCGGGATACGAGCACCGCCGGTCTGCCCGTACCCGCAACAGACCACCACTGGGCATCGTCACGCCCGGCCCTCGCCGCATCGTATTCCTCTTCGACCACCTGCATGCCGACAGCAAGAACGATTGGCGGCATGAACCAGACGACAAGCATCTTGACGCACCGCGTCTGTTGAATCGAGAATGTCGGCATATACAATTGAGTTATTGATATGCAAAAAGAGTTTACGGTGTTTTCGTTCAGCATAGTCGGAGGCGGAAGGAGGGGCATGCACGGCTCCGGCGATGCTGCCGATGTTGCGAAAGGGTGAAATCTTGGCGATACCCCGGAAGTCTCTTTTTGGCAAACTCGGCCTGACTGCATTTCGCAGCATCGAGAGCGCAACCGCCTTCTGCAAGCTGAGGGGCAATCCCTACATCGAGCTGGTGCACTGGCTGCATCAGATCTTGCAGGGGGGCGATAGCGACATCCACCGGATTGCCCGGCATTTCGCCATAGCGTCCCGCGAGACCGACCGCGAACTCGCCGACGCGCTGGCGCGCCTGCCCGGCGGCGCCACCTCGATCAGCAATTTTGCGCCGCACATCGAGACCGCGATCGAGCGGGCGTGGGTGATCGCAACGCTGGCCTTCGGCGACAACAGGATTCGCACATCCCATTTGCTGCTCGCCTTGCTCCAGACCCCGGAGCTACGTCTGGCCTGCCTGGACATCTGCCCTTCGTTCCGGCGGATTCCCATCGACACGCTGGCCGGCATCCTGCCGACGCTCGTGGCGCAATCTCCGGAACAGCACGAGCCCGCCCAGGACGGCATCGATCTGGCCCCGGCACTGCCCGGCGAAGCCAGCGGCGCCATCGTGTCGCCCGGAGGCAATGGGTCGGCGCTCGACAAATACTCCATCGACCTGACGCAACTCGCCCGCGATGGCCGATCGATCCGGTGGTCGGGCG
>JAJOIW010000084.1 GCA_021209225.1 Verrucomicrobiota bacterium | reverse complement strand
CAGCGGCCGCCCATGACGTGCAACTGCGGGACACCATGGCCAGCTTCATTGGCAGACAGGTCATGTTCATGGATGGGAGTGGCTTCATGGAAGGCGACTGTGGCGATGACACGCCTCGGCATGTGCGCGGCCAGAGCGGTCGCCTGCCAGCCCCCCTGAGAAAGCCCGGTGAGTATTAATCCAGAGTGTTTAATCTCCGGACGCTTGCATTGCCCGGCGAAATCCCCCAGTGCTTCCAGCAATAAGTTCGCGGCTCGTTCGTCCTTGCACAGCTTGTGAAGGTCGGTGCGCATCTCCACTCGATAACGCAGGCAGGCAAAGGATAGCTCACCAGCCAGGGCGCGCCACCCCGGCTCGTCGTGCAATCTTCTTCCGCCCTCGTAGTCGCTGGTACCCAGCACGCCGCGCACAGTCCTGTCTGCCTGCAGTGACTTCGGCAGCCACAGTGTGAATTCGGCCCTGGAAATGCCCGGCGGCAATTTTACCGGGGTGAAGGTATAGTTAACGCCATCCGGCGCATCCAGATTGGAATCGGGTCGCGCCGGCCGGGGTTGCCGCGACTGCTTCTCCGCCGGCCTCTCCCCGCTTTGGTGATTTGTCACGATGGGAAGATTGCCGGAAAACTCACTGATCGTCTTGAGCAAATGATGACTCTGGAGCCGCTTGCCGCCGAATCCCCCACCTTCAATGGTGATGAATTTCGAGGAGACGCCCGCATTTTCGAGCACCTGGTGCAGCAGCATGCTGTGCCCGAATGGCACCGCAGGATCCCTGCCGCCTTGAACAATCAGAAAAGGCAGGTCATCCGTGGTCATACTGCTGATCGGATTGTTCTTTGCGGGATTGTCCCTGTTCTGCAGTGCCGGTCCGCCGATCAGTCGCGACTGCGGCGATATGGCGTCGTCGTGCAAGCCACCCATGTTGGTGAAGTCGGTTGGGCCAGGAAAATCGACAACCCTCTGCATTCGACTGGACAGCTTCCCCGTTGCCGGGTTTTTCCTCGAGTTCCTCCATGTTACCCGATGTGCCTGACAATGCCACCCATTGGCCGCCGGCCGAGCTGCCCCACAAGCCGACTCTGTTCGGGTCAATATTATAGCTCTTTGCATTGTCCCGCAGCCAACCCAGGCCCGCCTCACTATTCTCGATCTGGACGGGGAAGAAGGTGTGTTGGCTGAGACGGTTGTTGAGGTTCCCCAGCGCATAGCCCCCGCTGGTAAGGGCCAGTGCCGGGGGGCCAGCCTTGTCGCCGGCCAACTGTGCGCCTCGGTGGCCCCGGACGATGAGTGCTGTCGGAGAATCGGCTTTGGGTATGTTCGGATCGTGTTTCTGGCGTTCGTGGCCTTTCTTGATGTATTCGAGGTCACGGTGAACGGGGACACCTTTGGACACGGACTTGCCGCCAGGCTGTTGGGCTTCCTCAAAATTCAATACGGATAATACGACGATTACCACAACGAGTTGGTTGATCATGATCTGGCCCTCTGGACTCAGTGCGAATGCTCATCTGACACGACGATCACACCCGACCGGATAACTTTCCAACATTATCGGAACTCAGCCGCCGAATGACCACGCTCAGCAACCGCCGCCAGAAACACCCGGTCGGCTGCCACTGTCAAGGCCAAATTCCCTGAACCGCCCGACTGCCCTGCAGGGCGGCAATGTGACTCCAGCCGCTGATTCGGCTCTCTGCTCACAGGGCTTCAGGCCAGTGCGATCAGAAATCCCGGCCATCATGCGTGGACCGATTTCCTCTCCATCGCGAAACGCAGAGAAAAAGTCAGTCCAACCTTCTTAATCCTGATTTTGACTGGATGCCGGGTATTGCCCGGTGGTCAGGAATAAGCCAAAGTAAGGCACCCTAAGCTCATGAAAATTTGAAAAAGTTCCGAGTGAAAGAGTTCAGAAAATAGGTTTCATCCCATCACCTCGGATCTATGCTCTCGACTTTCCAGTGGCGGGAGAAGATCGGTCGTCGAAGATGCACGGCGCGGATTTCGGCATCTTCGGCATCGCTCAGAGCATACTTGACGACCGCAGAACTTCCAAAAATTCCGCCTGAGGCGTCCACCGATCGTATGTAAAACCGACTCCCTCTCCAACCTGCGCTCGCAGCGGCAGCTTCCGCCGCAGGGACAGGATCCATTCGATTCACGGCGATCATCGCGTCCATGGTGAGCACCGTGACAACGGCGATGATGCAGCTCCCGAAAACCACCAGCGCAATTTTGACTCGCTCTTGTTTCATTTCGCTCCTCCGTCACCAAACCGTCCAAGTTCAGCGACTGCCGCCGGAACCGCCCGTGCGGCTGCAGCAGTCGTGAACAAATTATCAGAACCACCCGACTGCCCGGCCGAGCGGCGGTTGGCTGCAGCGATCTGGTTGCGCCAGGCCGCTACGCGGCGGGGGGGATGCGGAAGTGGGTGCACATTTTCCTCGTTGCAGGAGGTATTTATTGTTCATGTCTGGCTTCCAGCTCAGCCGCTCGGGACATAGGGGCGCCGGATAGTCCGGTCGCCCGAAGATAACTGCATCATTTTTACTTGGTTTTTCTCTATAAACAAGTAGGGATTTCTTCCCTCAACCCTCAACCCTCAACCGCTTTGCGGATGACCTGAGTTTCATGTCCTTTTCCGTCAGGAGCCGTGGGCATACTATCGGAATATTCGTCAGCTGAGCGATCGTTTACAAGGCGCCTCATTTTGCCAACTTCATAAGGACCATGATGTAAAATCCACTGATTAAAAAGTAATACATAGACACAGGAATGGCACACCATCAGACCAGCCAGGAAAATGAGCAGGAAAAACAAAGAAAAACATAGTAAACAGATGCATGAAAATTATTCCCGGATACGCTGAAAATGTGCCGCCAACCGGCTGGAATTCTACCGCCCCAACTGGGTCAATGATGAAAGCTCAGGCTTTTAGCCCCGGGAAATAAGCGGTTTTCTGGTTTACGCTCTTTTCACTCTCCTCCCTGGACTGTCACCGTCCGCCGCTTTGCGGCGAAATGAGCATTGTATATATAAACACAACCCAAAATAGGTGTTTATGTCAGTCCAAAGCTGAAACCATTGCGGAATGGAATCCTGTCTATTGGACGTTTGTTTAATTTGAGGGAGACAAACCGGCTGAAACCCTCTTTCCGGATCTGGTTGAAATATGGAATGCATGAAAAATATGCAGGTGTGAGTTGTGTGGATTCTTTGAAGTAGTTCTATTTTATTATCCACACTCTATGCATGTTCCTTCCAGTCTCGGCGAGCAGTCAATCACCGATCCGCGGCGATCCCGCTCAAACTGGCAGCAGTGATCCAAACTTTCACGCAGCATCCGCCGGCCGCGCAGGATGCGGGACTTGACGGCCGGCAAGGACAGGCCAAGCAGCTTGGCCACCTCCTTGTGGGGCAATTGCTCAATCTCTGCCAAAAAGAACCGCCTCCCGATAGCTGACGGGGAGATTGTGGATCATCCGACGAAAGAATGCCATCAACGGTTCCTGTCCGGGGTTTTTCGGCTGTTCCTCAATCAGGATTGACTCATCCATTTCCATCATTGATTTGCGCGTGCGATAGTGATCAATGATGGCATTGCGGGCGATTCGATAGAGCCAGGCGCGGAGGTCTCGAATCGAGTCTCCTGCCCGAACCCGCTGATGCAACTTGAGAAAAAGGTCCTGCCGCAGATCTTCGACCACGGAGTCGTCGGCAATTCTACTCCGGAGGAATCCCCCGAGCTGGTCAGCGAATTCCACCCAAAGTCGTTCCGTCTCCTGATTTCCAGCACTCATGGCTTGCCCGCTTGAATCAGTGCAGATGCCACGAATTCGGCAACTCCCCATCCAGGGAACCAGTTGTCCACGGATGTCACGACTTTCGTCTTTGCGGAGGATCCGTATATCGATGAATCCAGCATGCTCCAGCATCACCCGGAGATCGGCCACAAAGGACGCGCCTGCAACACATCCTGTATAGAGTTCCCAGTCCTTTTTCAACCCCACCGGGATTGGGGCCATGGCTACCATGTCAGAAACAGCAAGCCGTCCCCCAGACCTTAATACACGGTAGGCCTCGCGAAAAACCGCCGGTTTGTCAGGAGAAAGATTGATGACACAGTTTGAGATGATGACATCAATGACTCCATCGGCCACAGGCAGTCGCTCGATTTCACCCAGGCGGAACTCGACATGCTTATATCCTGCCCTGAATGCGTTGGCGCGAGCTTTGGACAGCATCTCGGGTGTCATATCCACCCCGATAACTCGTCCTGTTTCGCCGACCGCCCTGGCGGCAAGAAACGCGTCGAATCCAGCACCGCATCCGAGGTCAAGCACTGTTTCGCCAGCCTGAAGCGATGCGATAGCCTGGGGGTTGCCGCAGCCAAGACCTAAGTTCGATCCTTCCGGAACGGAGGATAAATCGGAATGCGTGTAACCTTTACGGAGCGAAAACTCCACAGCATCATGAGAGGGTTTTACACCGCAGGACGCGCCGGTGCAGCAAGTTCCGTTTGTGGTTGCAATCTCACCATAGCGTGTTCGGACAGTGTCTCTAATGGTTTCCTGTTCACTGGAAGGTGTCGTCATGGATTTCTTTCCTGTTATGCCAGATTGGTAGCTGGCGGGTTCACTCAGGCTGACGAATGACCCACTCAAAAGATGCAAAAAACCTTTCACTCAGCGAAATTCAGTTTTGTCTCTGTGTGACTTCAATGGGGTCAGAGCCAACCTGGTTAGGTTGTGAGGTGATGGTTGGATAATCTACCGACCTCTCCCAGGAAGACTCCCGCTTTTATGAATTTCCGCTGAAATCCGGAACTTTTTCGCGGGGTTGAGCAGACACCAATGTCCCCTCTCCCTTTTGTCGCTCCCTTGTAGACTCATTCCACCGGGAGCGCTGACGTCCAAGTCGGCGTTTTTCGCGGCCCTGTACAAAGTCAGTTATTTTTCCCCATCAGTGTGACTTGTCCGGCGTCAGGAACCTATGCGATTGAAAACGGTTCCGACCCGGGGGACAACTTCCTGACAGGGAGGGCTATGAAGACCTCAGAATCTTCTCCATCTTGCGCCCTTTTGCTAACTCGTCCACCAGCTTGTCCAAGTATCTGACCTTTTTGGTCAAGGGTGTCTCTATCTCCTCAATACGATAACCACAGATTGATCCGGTAATCAGGCTCGCATCCGGATTAAGTGAGGCCTGAGAGAAAAACTCTTCGAACGTGGCCGCCTTCTCTATCAGGCGCTGCAAATCCTTCTCATTGAATCCAGTCAGCCACGATATGACCTGGTGCAGTTCTTCGATGGTTCGCCCCTTCTTCTCAACTTTCGCAACATAGTGCGGATAAACAGCGGCAAACGTCATTTTCGCGATGCGTTCGTCGTGATCTTTGGTGGTCTTCATATTTGATTTGAAACGTGTCGTATTCGAGTCTCGGATTTTTCCGATAACGTCGAGAGGACGCAGGATTCGGGCACATCCTGAATCCTGCATCATTGTATTGTTGCAACGAACACAAGCAAGCGTGCGTTGACTTCATTCCTTTTTTCACTTCGGCTTTCTCATTGCTGTGTGTGCCAAAGCGAATACGACAGGCGGCAGATTCAGGAGTGCAATGTATGGAAACCCCTTGTAGCCGGTAACTGTCAAGATACTTGTCGCATTTAATAGCTTTAAAATTTAAATATTTCTCCAGACGACGGGGGTCTCCTGGATTGAGACTGACCGTCATCACTGGCTGGCAGTTTCTGGTTTTTCCCATGAACCATCTTTGAAGTTTCCTTGTCCTTGCCTCCTCAGATACTGACATTCTTTTTGCCCGGATGTCCACGTCTTCTCCTGAGTGCTTCTGGGATGGGGTGACCCAGTTGAGAGCGCTATGCCGGTGCTCCTCATTATACCAGTGAACAAAATCAGCCGTCCATTTCCGGGCAGATTGCACATCCTCAAAAGGCTTTTCCGGAAGACTCGGATGGTATTCTGCTGTCCGGAAAAGGGCTTCGGCATGGGCATTGTCGTTGCTGACCCGTGGCCGCGAATATGAAGTCTGAATACCGAGGATATTCAACAGGGCCGTCAGTTTGGCCGACTTGAAAGGCTTCCCATCCCTCCTTGTCAGGATAGTTGTCTTCTTGGACCGCAGCAGTCCATGTGATGGTCGTCGCTTCAAAAAGACTCCGGTATTGAAATCAGCATCAAACAGGCGACTCAAAACACCGATCCCATTACCCGGATTCTGATCCCCCTCAATCCGCACTGGCGGGCAGGTGAACCCAGGAATCCGGCCGGCCATCAAATGAAATCGGTGCCATGTGGAGTGCGGTGGTCATCACCGCTTTCCGGGGCGTTGACCAGGTCGATAAATATTCAGATTATTCAAAATGCGTACAAAATAAATCCGGCGTGTGTATCTCGTCCCTGAACTTAGACTGAAATAAAAACTATCTGAGTATCTCAAGTCACAAAAAGCGGTGATAACCACCGCACTCCACATGGCTGCAACCCGTATAAAACCATACATGGAAATCCATAAAACCTGACTGCCACGTACCAAAGTTCCGACTCCACCATGCCCGGTCAGAGGATCCCCACGACTCAAAATACCCTCAGAAAAATATCCACTCAAACCAACCAGTGAAAAACCCGCAAAATGACGGGCATAGTTTTGTCATGGTTACACCGATAGAAATAGAATTATAAATTCTTGAGAAACTGACTTTTTCTCAATGAGAAGATGTCACTCATATAAAATGCACACAAATTCCGGGCCGGATCGTATACAGAAATGAGCTGAAAATAACCAGGTCGACACAGTGAGACTGATCAAAAATATACAATCCGCATAATGATGGATAACCCAGGGGAAAATCACTGGGAAAAGGTGTGAAGCCAGAGAGCCGTGAGGTGAGACACGGCATGATTGAGAATGTGAATTGGAAGCCCGCCTGTGACTTACCGCGTTTCATTCAACCATGGAATGCAACCAACTCACGCCACCGTGCGTTGCTTACATTCCTTTATTCTGTTCGGCGCGGTCATTGGCCAATCTTCGCTAATTCTGCGTCGGACATCTTCTCGAATGCCTTGCCAACAAGCTGAACAAGACTCAGACAATCTGGACTACTCAAAGCCGTGCCGCACTGCTTCAATGATGTAAAACACTTCCGAGCTTGTGCGGTGTCGCCCTTTGCGGCTGCATCTCGCCCCGCCTGTGCCACCGCCTCTCCCAATTGCTTCAATGAACTGATCTGCGGCAGCATCTCGTTGGACTTCGTCTGGCGTGCGGCATTTGATAGTGCCTTAAACTGGTCTTCACTCAGGCTCAACGCCGAATCGGAAGGAAACAATGGACTAGCGCTCCAGTCTGTAGCAAGAAAACTGCTGATGCCCTTGGATTTGTCGCCCTGCTGCCAAGCTAACATGGCTGCCTGTGCAACCGGTGCTACCGATGCGGTGCTCGTCTGTTCCTTCGCCGACGATGGTGAAGTGCCGGATGAAGTGTTCTGTTTGCCGCAGCCAGCTAAAAGAATAGTGACTGCCATGATTGTGCCAATGGTTTGTATTTTCATATAGCGTAATGTTGCCGAACGATTCAGCTCACCGATGGTGGCCCCTTCGTAACGCGCGAATTTCCAAGCGGCGGGGCGGGGCCGCCATTCGGTGCAGTGCCGGGTTCGGTGGTTCTTGGTTTCCTCATGTGAATGGGAATACGGTCTTGAGTCGGCCTACCAGCGATCCACTCCAATGCATCCTCCGCCTCTTCCCGTATATACCACCACCCCGGGCACAGGTCTGGGTCTTTCTGACTAACTTCGTGCAGATGAGGAACCGCGCGCTGACATCCGAGAGTGCCCAGTCCAAAGCAGGACCAGAAACGTAAAACGGGGGAAGCCGACCGCAGCAGATCGATCATCAAATCCTCTGCTTTCGCGCGCAGGTCAGCTCCGACCGAATCATCGTCCAGATGTTTGGCCAATCCCTCTATCGCCTCTCCACGCACGTCCTCCTGCTCCTCAGCGTCGGCTGCGCACGCCAGCAAAGGCACAACAGCATTTCTGCTCTTGTGGCAGGCCAGTGCATACGCGGCAGCCTGTCTTGAATAGGTACGAGGGCCTGAACGAAGTATCCGGCCCAGATTAGCAACGACATCGTCACCCTCAGCGTCCGCAAGCCGCTTGGCTGCTTCAAATGCATCCAATTCAGTCCCTTGCTCTACTTGGTCTATCAGTACCCGAACTTCTAGGGGTGTTGCCATACGCGCTTACACCGAACAGTTTTGTTATGTGGTTTTTCCGCAGTTCTCGGGGAAATCTGGAGTTATCCGACTGGATGGCTTGAGGGGTTTGATTTGGGGTGGATGCATGGGTTTCCTGGTAACACTTGGTTCTAGGGGTTTTTTACGCAGGAAAATTGGGAAATTCAAGGATTATTATCCGGTGAAGTGGTGGTTGGACTTATGGATTACAAGTGTTTCCGAACCTGATAACTGAGATATCCGACTGGACGGATCATTCAATTATCACGACAAATGATGGGAATCTGAGGGAAAAAATGTGCCTCGCACAGGTGCACAGAGATCCAAACGGGTGCATGGAGGGTTGTCCGGCTGGACTCGGGGAGATGGCGGAATCCTGAAATTCCCCATGAACATTCTGGTGATTTGGTGTCTTGTTGAGAGTCAATGGAGAATTCCGGTGTGAGACGGCAACAAGGAAATATGTGAGATGGATGCCCGCCTGTATCTCAACGCGTTTCGTTCAATGATGGAATACAACCAAGCCACGCAAGCGTGAAAGAACCCGAAATGGTGAATTTCTTTCCTTGTTGAATTGAGGGTTCCCTGGAATCTCTTTCAAATCGAAATCAGTCCGATATTCTCCAGGCTTCATTCATCCTGCCTACGGTTCCGGAGGTCCGTTGTTCCTGGAGATTCATGCTCAGCCGTCTGGTGTGCAGGATCAATTTCCGCGCCATCCTGAGAGAAGTTGGTGGTGCCGGCCGCTCTGAAAGAGTGGTTCCCAATCCTGCCTGCAACCCCTGAAGTCATGGCCCGTTTGCGAGCCATCTGCAGGCATCGACAGCTGGCATTCCACCCCCGGTGAGTTGTCCCGATCCACGGCGTGTCGGCACTATGAGTGGGGACTTTCCTGGGTGCCTCAGCCAGTCCCGTCACCTGTAGATACTCATCCAGGTGTTCCTCAATATTGTGATGACTCGGCTAGGTCACCTCCGTGGCCTCATCTTGAGAGAGCACCGTCGATCTGCTTTTTTGACCCCGTGTCCAGGACCCTGAACAGGCGCTGCTGGATTAATGGTCACAATCTGCCCGAAAACCAGATAATCCAAGAGCCTCGTGATGATAGCCGGATGCTCCTGCGCAGAGGGTCTGCTGTGTTATAGCTCCGGTATGGCAGCATGTGATATACAAGGATCCGAAATCAGAATTGGCGATGGATTCATTTTTTTGCCTGCTGAATGGACTGCATCCGATTCTGCACAAATGTGCGGATGACGCGGAATTCCGGTTCGCCGGCAAAGTGGTGGGCTTTGGAGAATTCGACCCATTCGATATCGATTCCAGCGTTGGATAGGGTTTTATAGATGTGCCGTGACTGCTGGATGGGGAGGATATTGTCCTGATCCCCGTGGGTGATGAGGAGCTTCTGATTGGCGGCGGCCGGGGACATCTCCCGAAGCAATGTTTCCGGCGAGTAAACATACCCACTGATCCCGACAATGCCCCCAAGCACATGGGGACATCTCAACCCCACCTCCGTCGCCATAAGACAGCCTTGGGAGAACCCGAACAAAAACATCTGATCCATCGGAAACCCCACACTGCTCTGATTCTCCAGGAGTTCAGAGATCAGGCGGATGCTTCGCTCAATACCTGGCTGCGGGTTGTTATAAATGTCATACCAACTGTACCCTCCCATGTAGTGGTCCGGGGCATTCACCAGCAGGTAATTCATCTCCGGTATGCCCAACTCCTGGACCAGGGGACGATAGCTTTCGAGGCTGTCCCCCAATCCATGCATCACCACCATCAAATACTTCGAATTCCCCGTCCGGGATGGAATAAAATCATGTGTCAACATCAGCTTACTTAAACCAATCCTATGGCGGAATTCAATCCTGGCTTTGGTCGTGCTCCAGATCCTCACCACCACATTGCCCGCTGCGCCTCTCTTTTTCCGCCAGCAGGAGTTGGATCCAGGCTCCCATATAGTGGCCATGATCGTGGTAAGTGCGGCCGCTGACTAAATTCCCATCCACCACACATGCCTGGTCCAGAAATATGCCCCCCGCACACCTCCAGATCAAACCGGCATTTCCTGACAGTGGCCATTTTCCGCCCCCGCACACAGTCCGCATACGCCGGTATTTCAACCCCGTGACAGACACTCGCAATCGGGAGTCCCTTCTGGAAAAAATACCGCGTCAATCGCACCAGGTCCGCATCATATCGAATATATTCAGGCGCCCGCCCACCACTGAAAAAAATGCCCAGATACCCGTCCGGATTCACATCGCGAAAGGCAATGTCCGACTGAATTGTATACCCTTCCCATTCCCGGGTGATCGTCCATCCTGGCTGCACCTCGTGCATGACCATCTGATACCGGTGAACCTCTGGCCCGGCCACCACAGGGCGGAATCCCGCCTCAATCAGCCGGTAATATGGATATAATGTGTCCATCGTCTCAGAAGCATCGCCCACTATAATCAATACCTGATTCCCATTCATATTTCTTGCTCAATCCACTATGCCCTAAAATTCATCCATCTGAAATCACATATTCACGATTGTATCCAATTGGATGGATTCCTCCTGCCATCCAACGGATATTCACCGCATATTGCAGCAAAATACCTTGATTTCACGGCAAATTTCCCTGAGTGGTTGATTATATATTCCAATCATATATACTTGTCCCAATGGTAATTCAATTGATAAGCATCCATGGATTGTTTCAGGGGAGTCACCTGGAAACAGGAAAGGATGCCGACAACGGAGGCCAGATCATATACGTTATGGAACTGGCTCAGGCTTTGAGTCATCACCCGGATGTGTCCATGGTCTATCTCACCACCCGGCGTATCGAGGATCCGGCATTGGATCCGGCATACGCTGAACCCATCGAACAAATTCATCCCAAATTCCAGATCCGGCGCGTCTGGTGCGGTGGAAAAAAATACCTCTACAAAGAACAACTCTGGCCCCATCTGGACGAATTTGTCTCCAACACTATCCACATGATACATAATGATAAGCTCTCCATTGACTGGATCCATTCTCATTATGCTGACGCCGGATATGTCGCAGCTGAACTCTCCGCCTACCTCCACATCCCATTCGCCCACACCGCTCATTCTCTCGGTCGCCCGAAACTCAATAAACTCGTCAGCTCAGGATTCAGCGACTCAGAAACCTTCACCAAATTCCAGTTTCAAAATCGATTCCGTGCTGAGGAATCTGTTCTGGCTTCAGCTGAATTTGTGGTGACATCCACTCATCGGGAAATCTCCCTTTTTTCCGAGTATTCCAACCACCAGCTCGCCGAGTACCACGTCATCCCCCCCAGGGATTGATTTTTCACGCTTCCATCCCTATCACGATGATCTGATTGACCCGACGCTCAAGCCCATAGCAGAAAAAAAAGGCGATGCAGAATCTGAATGACCGGATGTCAGATTTTCTCAAAGATCCAGCTAAACCTCTTATCCTTGCCGTATGCCGGCCGGACAGGAAAAAGAATATTGATGGGTTGATCCATGCATATGGAAGTGATCCCGAATTGCGGGCCATTGCCAACCTCGCGGTATTTGCTGGCATCCGGGGGGGACATCAGTGAACTGGCTCATGACGCCCGCGAAGTCCTCACCGAAATCCTGCTCCTCATGGATAAATATAATCTCTATGGCAAGATCGCCATTCCCAAAACCCACGACAGCCGCCTGGAGGTGCCCGAAATGTACCGGCTCTGTGCACGTCTCAAGGGGGTTTTTGTCAACATCGCTCTGACTGAACCATTCGGACTGACCATTCTCGAAGCGACTGCCTGCGGGTGCCCGGTGGTTGCCACCAATCATGGTGGGCCCGCCGAAATCCTCCCCCGATGCCAGAATGGTTTCCTCGTCGATCCCGAAGACACACATGCTATCCAGAAGGCTCTGCGCAATATCCTCTTCAATCCCGACCAATGGAAGCAATTCTCACATAATGGAGTCTCTCTCGTCAGAGAAGTCTACGGATGGACCCCGCACGTCGATCAATATATGTCTGTCGTCCATGCCAATCGGGAAGCATCGAAAGGGTATGGAATCAAAAATATCCATAAAATCCCAACCGTACAGCATCGGCTCAAAGTGGCTGAGCATATGTTGGTCTCGGATATTGACGGCACATTGATTCATGAAAAGGGCCACTACGATGGACTGGACGAATTGCGGCAAATCCTCGATGCCCGGGGAAATCACTATATCTTTGGCCTGGCCACCGGACGGTCACTCGAACTCACACGGAGCATACTCCAGGAATTTCACATTCCATCCCCTGACTTTGTCATTTGTTCTGTGGGATCGTATATCTATTATGGACTTGAAGAATCGCTGATCGATAAGGGATGGGAGCAGTTCATCGCTTATCAGTGGAGCAGAGACAGGATCTCGCTTCTTGCCCAAACGGCTCCCGGTCTCGTGCCTCAGGAAGACGATAAGCAGAATGCCTTCAAAATATCTTTTTATGTGAACCCCGAGATCTTTGAAATGCATCTGCTGGAGGAGGCACTCAAGCCGGTGCGGCGCCGCATCAACGTGGTTTATTCCCGCAATGCCTATGTCGATATTCTCCCACGCCGATGCTCCAAGGGCCGGGCTGTCCGCTACCTCAGTCAAAAATGGGCTATCCCTCTCAAAAACACAATTGTGTGTGGAGATACCGGAAATGATCTGGATATGTTTTGTGGATCGGCCCGTGGGGTGATCGTCAATAACTACTCGCCGGACCTCGAAATCCTCAAAGGCACAAAAAATAATTTCTTCGCCCCAGGCATCAGCGCCCGTGGAATTCTTCAGGGCCTGGACCATTTCCAGTTCCTCCAGCAGGTTCATCCATCCGCTAATCCATAACTCCTTCACCTTCCCCCCAGTCAAACCATCAACACGATCATGTATTCAGGCCGAGGATTCCGCGAGTCAGAGATTGGCGATATCGAGATTATCAAATCCGGTGATACCTACCATCTTTTCCATCTCATACTTCCCAATCACGATTATATTGCACACGCTGTTTCCAAAGATTGTATTAATTGGAAACGTGTGAAAAATGCCCTGTGGGTCGGCGATCCGGGAGAATGGGATGATGACATGTTGTGGACCATGAACGTCATCAAATCCGATGGCCAGTTTGAAATGTTCTATACAGGTCTTAATCAGAAGGAACATGGTCTCTACCAGAAAATCGGAAAAGCGGTGTCCCACAATTTAATGGATTGGAGGAAGGTCAATGATCCGCCATTTCCGATTGAGTCCTCCGGGCCGTATTATGAATCGCGGCATGATAACAACCGGCAATGGGTGAGTTTCAGGGATCCGTTCATCTTCGACCATCAAGGTCGCCGGTATATTTTAATATGCGCCCGGAGTCAGGATGGCCAGATGTCGAGGCGTGGGCTCGTGGGAATATATGAACTGGATGGGGCTGAGGCCCGCCCGCTTCCTCCCCTGTTTTATCCCAGAGTTTACGATGATATTGAATGCCCGTGCTTATTATGGATCGGGTACCAATTCTATCTGATCGGATCCATTCGGGAGGATATCAAGGTGCATTATTGGTATGCTGACACTTTTCCTGGTGACTTTAAAAGTTTCCATGACAATGTCCTGTTGCCTCAGGGGAACTATGCAGCCCGCGTCATGCGGGACGGAGATCGGTTTCTTCTTTTCTGCTTTTATGTGTCAGGTGATGAAGTGGAGAATGCCCACCGCTACCTTCCTCCTCCGAAGGAGTTGGCTGTCGATACTCATGGGAAACTTATTCTCCGGACATATTACGCCTGGCCAAATAAAGTGCTCCGCTCCATCCCACTGTCCTCAATCAATGAACCCATCGCCATTCTCCGCAATCCATCCGCTGAATTCGCATGGCGCAATCCATTGAGAATGCGCCTTTCCAGCCACAGCGGGTACGAGGTCTTTCTGTTCTCAAAGCCATCCTCATCCTACCTTTGGAATGGGTCCCTGCGCATCACAGGATTGGGAAAATGCGGATTTGTCATCGACAGCGATGCCGATGGAAATGCTATATATATTTCGTTGGATGTGGTTATTGGTCTGGCGCAGATCCGGCTCTGGGGGGTCAACCCGCAGGACATTCATCGGGATTATATATTTAAAAATATTCAAACCAATAACTTCCGCCCCAATCCTGAGCTTCAATATACATTCGGGATTATCCGCTATGGTTCCTACATTGAGTTTGTTGTCGATGATGTCGTCATCCTGTCTTTGGTGAATGCCTCGTACCAGGGACCGTTCTTTGGAGTCTACTGTGAAAGTGCGGAAGTCGAAATCTCCGAATCGGAAATCCTGGTTCTCGATGATTCCATGCAGGACGAATTGGAGAACTTCCAGTGCTTCGAGCCCCTGCCAACACCACTCCAGCCGACAATCATTCCTGAATTGGGCAATCCATGATGCGGGTCCTTTGCGTCTAGTGGTTCTCAATTGGTCTTTGACAAGCGGTCATTTTTGGGCGACCCATAGGTTCTTGAAGGCATGAAGGACAGCAGGAAATCCAGCGACAAACCACCGGTTGGAAGCGACGAAGGTCAAACTTGGGAAAAGTTGGATCGTGGTTGGCGACCACTCTTCGGCCGGTTCCATTCCTTGGGATTCAGCTTTGAATGGCACGAATTCCGCTGCGATCAGGAAATCAACTGGGCTCAATCATTTCACCCGCAAAGTATGGAAATCTGCCTCAATCTTGCGGGAAATGGCCTGATTTCCGCGGGAGGAACCCTGCTGGAACTGAAACCCGAGACCTATGGATTTTACTCCGTGGGATCTGGAAGTCCGGACCCTGGGGCAGGGGAGGGCATCCGGGCTCAGCGATTGGCCGGAGAAGGCCATCGATTTCTGACCGTGGAGCTGTCGCATGGATTTTTACGCGACCAGGTTCAGCATTTGTCTGCGGACCTGCATCCCATCGTCCGTGCCATCACGGAAACC
>JAJOIW010000064.1 GCA_021209225.1 Verrucomicrobiota bacterium | reverse complement strand
GTGTGACGATACGGCTGAGGAAGAGTGGGGAATGGAAAAAAAAAGGCTCCTGGATGGGAGCCTTGGGAAGTTTTCTGGGGTTGGGATGAGCGGTTTGGAGTGGTTCAGGGTTTGCGTGAGACGCGATAGAACTGGGATGTGAGGGAGACGCTGTCGGGGTCGACGAATTTGAGAGGCGTTCCGGTGTGAGTGAGTGTGGTGAGGATTTTCCAGGTTTTGAGATTGGGGGAGGACTCAAAGACGAAGGATTGGCCGTTGGTGGCATTGGTGATGGCGATTTCGAACAAGCCGCCATTGAGGGTTTTGATGGCGAGGTCAGGAGCTGGGCCGGGATTGGCATTAGGGTCCTTGATGAGGACTTCGATGGGCTGGGAATCGGTGGAGGCGCCGTGGTTATCGAAAGCGCGGGCGAAGAGGCGGAGAGTGCCGGGTGGGGCATTCTGGACCTGGAGGCCGTATGGGGCGAGGTTATCTTCGGCGATTTTATCTGAACCGAGGAAGAATTCGACGCGGGCGATTTGCCCATCAGAGTCGGAGGCACTGACATCGAAGTTGAATTGAGCGGGTGCAGTGAAGTTGGCGCCATTGGTTGGGCTGGTGATGGCGATGGAGGGAGGGCTGTTCTGAGTGGTGAATGTGCCACGTCGATAGACAGTGCCGAAGATGGCATCAGAGAGCCAGATCTGAGGGGATCCGTTGAGGGCGAGGGAATCCGGGTTGATGGGTTGGCTGAAGAGTGAGCCTCGGGTTGGATTGGTGTTGTCCCGGCTGGAGAAGATGATGGCGCGATCATCGCCGGTGAAGCTTGGGACGCCGAGCAGTCCGGCCTCCGGTTGTTTATGGATGAAGATCTGAGTGCCGGAGACGAGGTCGACGAGGTAGACTTCAGATGTTTGTGTGGCGCGTTCAACCACCTCGAAGGTGATGAGATTCGGATGTGAATGCCCGAGAGCCGGGTTTCCGAAATCCAGTCCTTCATCCAGGTCGATGAGCATGGTGATGGATTGAGTCTGGATATCGAGGGTGTAGAGGGTCCAGGCTTCGACCATACCGAGGCCCTCGATGGGAATGCGGGCCAGGGCATCGTAAACCAGGCCGGATCCATCGGGAAGGAAGTCGATGGCATCGGCAAAAGCGATGATATCCATGGGGGGGCCATCCTGGGTGGGGGCGATAAGTCGGACGTTGGTTTCTTTTTTGGGATTGAAGATCGATGAGGAGAATGGAGTTGATAGGTTCACCCGAGTCCAGATCCCGCAGTACAGCGGCATACAGGAGGCCGGAGGGATCCATGGCGATGGAGTGAATCTGCCCGAAGAGGCCGGCAAATGAGACCGCACCGGTGAGAGTATTGATGAAACCGATGTCGTTGGACTCGGTGAGGAAAAGAGCGATGGATCCATCCCCCGTGACGGAAGTGCGGCGGAGCAGTGGGAATTCAAGCGTGTCAGCCAGGATGCCTGAGGCAGAATCCCCTTGTCCCAGTTCGCGTCGCCCGAGGAGGAAGGCATCAAAGAATGGGTCATACCGGAAGAAAAGAACCGAATCATCCCCTTCGAGAATGGGAACCGGGGCAGGTTTGGGAGCGGGTGGTGCGTCAAAAATCTCCACCAGATCATAGGCCTGCCGGGTTTTTTGAACCTGGACGGAATCGGCTCCAAAAATATCGATGGCGGATTGAATTGCTCCGATGCGCACATCGACGAATTGGGATTGGCGTTTCATGTAGGTGGTGAGGGTGCGGTAATAGATGCGGCCGGCGTCCTCCAGGCCGATGGCTCCGTCCATGGCGGTGGAGAGCTGGTAGAAGCAATGGTTGTTGATTGAGGAATTGATGTGAACCCCACCCGCATCATCGTCTGCTGGCAGCTCCCAGAATTCGCTCATTTTGGAGGGGAAAGGGCGTCCGCCACTGGTGATGACGCCGGGTTGAGCAAAGTCCCGGATCTGGCGATTGCCATCCGCAAAGGCGAGAAACATCTTCCAGTCATTGCTGCCTGTGGCGAAATTCTCAACCAGTTCCGCGAAGATATCGGAAAAGGATTCATTGAGGGCACCCGGGTTTGGAACTCGATATTCGAGGACACCTCCATTGCCTGATGCGTTGGTGACGCCGTGAGCCAGTTCGTGGGCGGAAATGTCGATGAGTCTGGGCTGGAGGTCGCCAAAGACCATGGTGGTGGTCTCACCGATGAAGAAGGCATTGGCTTCATTGAGCTTGTATCGAACAATGGCACGGATGGTGCCACCTTGTCCATCGAGGGAATTGCGTTGGTGTTTTGTGCGGAAGTAGTCGTAGGTCTGGGAGAGTCCCCAGGCGGCGCCGACAGCATCGGGCAGCCAGCCACTGGTGGCGGAGGTGGACTGGATGAGTCCGGCGGAGAACTGGGGATCGACGACATCCTTATTCTGGCCGTCGTATATGTTGATGACACCCGCCCTGAAGTGGTGGGGTTGAGGATGGGTCGAACATGGGCTTACTGGCATCGACCAGATAAAAAGCGGCTCCGTCCTGCCATAAATCGAGGGCGCGGGTGATGCCATTGCCGTCGGCACCCGATCCTTTGACAGCGGCGGTTTGTGTGATGGAGTATTGTTCGATGAGGTCGCCTGTGGTGGCATTCACCAGGTTTCTCCAACGCAGGGTCCCGCCAACCTGAAGGTCGAATTTCCATGCGAGAGCTGGAGCGTGTTCGAAGGCTCCAAAGATCACCAACTCCGGTTTCGAAGAGACCCCGCGGGCGAGCAAGGGATTGAGCATGGACGCTCTTTGGATCGCCTCCTCGGGTGTGACACTGGGGATGACGTCCACACCGTGAGGTGTGGGGATTGTGGCTGATGAGATGGATGAAATGTGGCCATCAGGTCTGACATGGACGGTGAGTTCGCAGAGAAAAACGTCCAGACCCAGGTATTTTTGTTGGTAGAGCAGATTGTTAAAACCAAGATTATCCACTGAGCTGGAAACCAGGGTGAACTCATTGGCGAAGTCACTGATCTGAAAAAGCGATCCATACGCCGCAAAGAAAGCATTGACCCGCCCGGTCACCTGGTTTGCCTCAGCCACAGCGGGAATGTCAGAAAAGTTTCCACTCACCCACAGCGGAGTGTCATTGGACCGGAACTGAATGTGGAGGTCGGAGACGAATTGCTGAAGTCCCTGCAAAGCGTTGTCCTGAGCCGCTTTGGATTGAGCCAATCGGGCAGCGGCTGACTGGGATTGTCGCACTGCCTGGACATTTTCTTTCAGGAAGTCACTCAATGTCCTGGCCACAGCATCATCGGCGGGCGCGGCGGGGGCCGCTACCGAATTCCCCACCCCACCGGCGACTCCAGCAAAAGAGGATTGGGGGAGTTTCCCGGAACCTGGAGAAAATCTGGCTGCATGGCAGATAATTGAATTACCCCACATCAGCCCACAAACCAGCCATATTATTTTGGAATGCATCATGATAATTTTACTTTTTTTCATAAAGTTTGGAAAATCTGGAAATAAGCTTATCGAATCCTGAAAGGTATTACCGTATGTCGAACTGAGTCTTTCATGGTCTATCACATCCAGGTCCCAACGAAAATAAAATACTCGTGGCATGAAAAAGTGAGAACCGGCGGGTGGAGAGAGGGTGGATGGCATCGTGAATTGGCTGGATTGCGGCAGGTTGAACCGAACGGGCCAAAAGTCAAAATTGATGATTATGCCGGGTTTGTCTGATGGATGGATGAATGATTTCAGCACTTCCGATCCAGCGCGGTTCAATGGCAACATCTCAAATATTTTCAAAATGTACAGATAAGATCCTCCACTTATATGGAGAACGAATCAGACTCACAAATTAGCCTTGATAGCTCATTTGAGTGGTGCGAGATTGGCGCGGTTGAATATGAAGTGGCGAATGGAAAGGGTTATTTTATCCCTGGCGGTTCTCTTGACCGTTTGGGAAATGATCCTGTCATCCCTGATTCCGCTCAGCCCATATCTTCACGTATGGGTGGACCATCATGGTGAGGTGGGTCTGGAGGCGCATTCCCATTGGCATGCAAAGCCAGCCACTGCTGAGAAAAAGCCCATTGGTGTTCCCGGGAAAAATCGTCGGGTTCGAGGTGTGACCTGGCATGACAGCTCGGCACCCACCCATCCGGACCAGGCCAGGCATTCCCACGATCATGAGCGCGGGGACAAGGGAGATTCAGGGTCGGACCATCACCACAGATCACTGTCCCAGGTTTTTGCTGCCGGAGCGGTGGATATTCCCGGGTCGACTGATTTCACGGGCATTCACATTTCTTCTTCTTTACTGATTCCTCCAGGAGCAGTCATTCAGACTTCCTGGCGATTGATCCATCTTCTGCTTGCGCCCCGCCCTCCCCCGCACATCAGTCCAGCCTGATCTCATACCGGGAATATCCGTATCACCTGCATCTGCATGACGATGGGATATAACCCTGTTGTGTCATGAACGCATAACGGCTGACAACAATCCGGAGGAGATACTTATGCATTCGCGTCATGAATCTGATCCAGGCCATTGGCTTGAATATGGCGCTGAATGACGAATGACCCTCCCACAAATCAATTCCGGGTAGGCATCCTGGTGACCGATCTGCAATGTTCAACCCAGTCATTTCTCTTATTTTCTCAACGAATGTATTCAAACCAAAGAAACGTTTGCAAAGGCACAATGCTGCGCTGTGTGGGTTTCTCGCTGATTGAATTGCTGGTGGTGATTGCCATCGTGGCTATTCTGGCGAGTCTCCTTGTTCCTGTCCTTTCTCAGGCCAGGATGAAAGCCAAGCGGGTCCGATGTGCCTCGAACATGCGTCAGATTGGATTGGGGATGAGAATGTATTCAGACGAGAATCGGGGAAGCTTACCGGGTGCGGGACACGGGTTGGAGGCCACCTCAGAATCATGGATTCACCTCCTGAAACCATATGGGATTACAAATCCCCAGCTGCGGCAATGTCCGGCGGACAAATTGGCGATGGCCCGCACTCAGAACGGAGGCTCCAGCTATATTCTGAATGGATATGTGGCTATCGATCAGATCTCACCATTTGGAGAAATGATCGAATCATTCCGCTATCTTGATCGGATTCGCAGGCCGGTGCAGACGATGATTCTTTTTGAAATATCGGATCGGATCGAACCGGAATCCTTCACGGATCACGCGCATTCCCGGGCATGGACTGGCAACTGGCAGAACGTCATTTCTGAGATTCAACCGGATCGCCACCATTCAGGAAAAACCGCCAGCCAACATAACAGTGGCCTGGCGAACTACCTCTTTGCCGACATGCATGTCGAGGCTCTCGATGCTCAGAACCTGTATCGGCGCATTCTCCAGGAGGACAACTTTGCTCGACCACCCAGGTAGAACAAAGAATTTTTATTCCAATTTATAATTACCCACCCCGGATACGAATCCTGAGTCAGGAACCCGCATGGCTTCATGACCCGGATGGTATCCATTATTTCCAGAATGAATTTTAAAAACAAAAAATGAAAATCAGCATGAAAACAGAAAATATATATAAAGGAAAAGTCTGGCTCCTGGCATTTTTACGGATCAGGAATTGCGGTTGGCCACGAATTTGGGCTTGCAGCCTGGGCCTGGTCTGGTTGATTTCGGCAATCGATGTGAAGGCTCAGAACATATTGAGTCAGGGCCATCACCCGCTGAGTGTTGGCTATTCTTCTGCGGGCTGGAATATTTCGGTCGCCGGGGCGCATGGATCGACAGACAGCTTTGATGTGGCGGATGTCATTTTCCATATGTCCCCTGCCAGCCAACTGACCATCCCTGGCTCGTCCCTGTTCCGTTTTCTGGGTGAACCCGGATCGCCAGTCTGGATTGCCCCCAGCATTGAAAACCCCAACATTCTTCAGCTTGGGATCGGGGGCACAGGCATCCCGAATGGTGTGTTCATGAATGATCGATTGAAATTGAATCTCATATCCCTCACCGGTCCCGGGGATTTTTCAATGTATACGAATAACAGTTCCGGAGGTGTCGATATCTGGATGAACTCAGCCGATGGAATCAACGGGGCAGACTCGTCCGACTTCAGCACTTCCGGACACGACCACCCGAACTGGGCTTTCAATGCGGCAGGGTATTACCAACTGACCTGGAACGTTTCCGGGACCTTGAGCCAGGGAAACCAGATCACATCGGAAAATTTCACAACCCGTTATGCCGTGGGTGACATTGATCCAATTCAGCCATCTGGACCCGTCATCATCGATGAGGGGGATGCGGACATTGCCGTGATTGTCGATCAGGACGCCATCGTCCTCGAGGCATTCTGGGGTGTTGAAGACATGGCCTACGATCATGATGAAGTCCTCTATCGCATCAAGGCCAATTCCCGCGTCACGGTTTCGGACAACCCCAACCTGCAGTTTCTGGGCGAAGCTGGGTCAGTAGTTTGGATCGGACCCCAAACCGAATCCGATGGCCGGATTTATCTGGCCATGGCCGCCGACAACTTCCCGGCTGGACTGGTCACGGAGGACAAAATTCGCGTCCAGCTCGTGGCCTTCCAGGGACCCGGCGACATGTTTGTTTATGCTGTCGATTCATTTGGCACTCCCACCATCAACTTCAATACCCGGGATGGGCTCTCTCCAGCCGATGCACGGGATCTGTTTGCCACCGATCATTCTCATTTGAACTGGGCCTTCACCGCTCCCGGGATTTACACCCTCGATCTGAAAGCTGAGGCCACCCGCGTTTCCGATGGCTCCCCCATCACCTCAGAGGTGACACGCTTCACCTTTGAAGTCCGGGACGAACTCAAGCTGAATATATCACAAATCAATCCAGCGAATATTGAACTGCTGTGGAATTCCGCTCTCAGTAATCAATATCAGTTGTTTGGAAGAGAAAATCTCGAATCGGGCAACTGGATGCCACTTGGGAATCCCGTATATGGAAATGGCCAGACCCAATCCATTTCTCTCTCCATTCTCCAATTCACCAGCCAGTTTTATAAACTTATTGAATCCGGATCCCATCGGTAGTGCCAAACTATCCGGACCACCATTGACTGATTGAATTCAACTCAGTTCCAGAAATCCACCCCAAAGAGATCGAGTCTCTTCGGGTTTTTTTATTTATAATTCGGATGGGCAGAAACTGCCTGAACCTGCCGGTGAATCACTGAGGTTATATTTCACCCGGGGAATAAATTCTATGCAGACAGGTTCAACTAGCACGATCCCTGGATATATGTATATATCCCAGCTCAACTATCGGGTGGAATCCAGCACCTCACCTGATTGCCGGTTGACAAATGATTGCTTTTGCCTAATGTGAATCGGACTAAGTCAATAGATCAGGACAATAAATTCATGAATACCAAATATGAAAAATGCGGAGAGGTCAATTTTCTGGTCTTTATTTTATTAATTTCCGGGATGATTCCAATACAGATATTTGGCATGGCACCGGAGTTTGAGGTGAGTGAGGATGGGGTGAGGATAGTGGGGGTGAACCGGAGCAACCCAATCATTTATGACAACGATTGGTGGTTTGATGTCTTTGACAACAATTATCTCTGGTCACAGGCCAGCCTCGGTGAGATCCACCTTCGTGGCCATATCGTATCGCGGGATATGTGGGAATGGAAAAATGGTTACACTTACTCCATGGAGCAATGTATTCAGGATGCCCGGAAAGCCATCGATCGGGCCCGGGAATCCGGAATAATGCATGTGCCCCGGCTGACGATCGGATCCAGCCAAGCCCTGATAAGACCTGAGAGTGGGAAAATTGAAGAAACCATTTCTGTGCAGAGTGAGGGCAGTCAACTCATTGTGAGGGAAGCCATGAAAGCCCATCCGGATGCTCCACTCATCATCGTGGCGGGCGGGCCAATGACAACCGTTGCCAATGCTCTCCTGACAAATCCGGAAATAGCGGACAGACTCATCGTCTTCAATCTGACTGTGTCTGGAGGATACAACGGAAAGGATGCCTGGGCCGTCTATGTCGTGCTGAAAAAAACCCGCTATGTGGATTGGGGAGGAGGAGACTTCTGGGACAAGGATTCGGTTTTCAAAGCGGAGGACTTCCACAGCTTGCCCGACAATTCCTTCACCAGCGAAATGAAAGATTTCATAAAAACGGACCTGGGACGTGCCAATCAGCTGGGTGACGGAGCCCCGCTGGTTTGGCTGTCAAACCATGCCTGCTGGAAAAATGCGGAATACAGAAGCGCCGTGTGGAACGGCTCCAGCGTCCAATTCAATCAACTCAAATCCGGTGAATCTCCAGACCTCATTGTCATTCCCAAATCCGCAACGGATCTGGTCGCATGCCGCAATGAGTTCTTCAGAGTCCTGGGACATCCGAAGCTCTTTCCAGCACAGGAGTGATCGTCAAGGATTGTTTCACCTCATCTGGTGTGACGATTCTCACGTCGGATCCCAACCTGCTTCCTATATTCATCACCCGGAAAAAATTAAGTTCACGCAAATGTAACTCCCCAGCCACGCTACACTTGGGAAAAACCTTAGTATAGTGATTGTGTGAATAAAAACTGGATCACAGCAATCGCTTTCACTTTATTGCTGATTCTTGCCGCATGTGGGTATTGGTTTTTTCTGCCAATCAAAAACCGGACTACGGACTGCTGGATGATCCGGAGTTTTACCACACCGCAGCCGGAGCCCATTACCGGGTCAAGGAACTCGCAGCGAAACTCAATCAATATATGGATTCAGGTGATTGGCAGCAGATCCATAACAACATGTACTATATGGATACCCTGGTCGACGCCTTCGTGAAAAAGTGCAGCCCGGAAATGGGAGCTCAAATTTCACCGGTCTGCCGGAAGATCAAAGCCCTGGGGGAAAAAATTGACTCGAGTTCAGGAAAGTCCGACGCTCAAAAGACAACGGGGCTGATGCTGGAGTTATTCAAACTGATTGATGAACTGAATAAACTCTTTGACCCAACTGGAACAACCCCGGAAGTACTCCTCTGACAGTGTCGTAATTTATACACATCTCAAACTCCGGAACAGATTTCCAAATGCCGCCGATTCATATATTTAAAATTGAACAGTATGAATCAATAAACTTTTAATTTTGAAATGATGACTTCCCGAAAAAAAAACGCTCTTTAGCAATTTGGGCTTCACCCTGATCGAACTCCTTGTTGTGATAGCCATCATCGCCATCCTGGCCTCAATTCTGGTTCCAACGCTCACCCAGGCGAAAAATAAAGGAAAACACATCTACTGTGTGAATAATATCCGCCAGATTGGATTGGGATTTATCTTATATTCAGAGGACAACAATGATACATACCCCGGAGGTGCTGCCGAACAACCCACATTCCCTGTCATGGAGGATTGGATATTCTGGAACGTGAATGATCCAAGAATTGACAATGTGGCCAGAAGGAATCCGGCAAACTCCCCCATTGCAAAATATACAGGCGGATTCAATGAGAGGCTTTTCCGATGCCCCATGGATAAAGATATTGCAGCCAAGCAGAAACGCCCGCCATCACACGTTGTCTATACATACAGCTACTCAGCAAACAGTTATTACGTGGATCAGAATAACCGGGGTATAGTTTCATTATTTCCCGGAAATCCGGATCTCGACAACCTTCCCTTCAGGAGCATTTGGGTCAAATCCCCTTCGCGGAAAATGATGCTGGTGGAGGAATACGGAGCCTGGAATTCTCCGAATGACGGTCGATGGACACCCACGACCCGTCCTCTGAGGTTGTCGCCTGAGGGCTCACGAACACCTGTGAAGTTGCATCCGATTCCGTTCAATAATACCGAGAGCCAGGTGGCCATACGCCACAACAACAAAGGGACGGTCGTATTTGTTGATGGTCATGTCGAGACGGTTCCTCCAGCATTTGGAAATAACCCCCTACACTTCGACCCGCTCCTGTGAAGCCGATCCTTTCTCAGAATCCATCCATCACTGCAAATTTATCCTTAAATCTTCAAACTTATGAAATTACAAGATCTCATGAAATTATTGGCTCTGAGTTGTCTGATCAACCAGGGATATGGGCAGGGAATACCTGAAGATTCTGGTCTGGTTCCTTTGACCAGCACCTTCTATCTCAATAACCCGGATGCCATCAATAATAGCTCAACCGAAAGTATCGGAATCGCTATCCTGAACGACGGAAATATTCTGGTTGGTTGGGAGGATGACAATGGTGGGCTGATGGACCTGCAGGCTGTCTGGACATTGATTGACAAACAGGGTCAGCCATTGACTGCTGAACGCGAAATTTCCTCTCTGGCAACACCCGATGAAGGAACCATTCAGACACGCTTTTTATCCTTCTTCAGAGCGGATGGCTCCCCGACTCCAGCCAATACCGCCTGGGGACCAAAAATAAAGGCGAACCGATTCGGCCAGGGCATGGGATTGGGCGCCACGGCATTTTCATTAGGTGCTGAAATTGCAGAGCTGGCAGGCATCAACCAGGATTCGACCGAGGAGTCCGGAGTGGGCGACTTCCCGGCAGTTCAAATCCTTAATAATGATGGATCGCCAAAAATGATTGTCACTGGGGCCTCGGATTCCGACGCCCAGCCATCCGGGGACATTCGGATAGCAGATTGGGATTTTCTTTCAAATGGCAATATTGTGGTGGCTGGAGAAAGTCGTCAGGAGCAGGCATTTGTGGATATTTTCGGGGGAACCACCCCAAATCGGCATGTGGTCTATCGCGTCCTGGACTCGAATGGCAACGAAATCAAACCTCTTTCATTGGTGAGCCAGGCCCTGGATGTGAGAACTGAGATGTGGCATGGAATCGGGGTAACCCAAAATGGATTTGCTATTCGCTACAGCAAAGGCGGGAGGGCCACTGTGCGTCATTTTTCCAATGATGGGACGCCTCTCACGGATGACATCGACATTGCCGAGCTGACTGAGAATGAGTTCCTCGTTGGTGGGGGACGTGGCGATAGTGCCGGATTCATGGGAAATGGTCGCGATGCCTACGTTCTTGTGGACAGAGGATCCAGTGATTCCGGACTCACTCAGGCGTATGTTACGGTGCTCAATTCCGATGGGTCACTGCGGTATTCACGTCTGGTGAATGATGATTTTCCAGAAGTTGCCGTTGACAGGGTTGCTGGAGCCATTGATCCAGTGGGCCGGGTCATTGCCGTTTTTGACAGTGGCCATGAAGCGGGATTCCGTTTGCCCATGGCCCGTGTATTTGATGAATCGGGAGAACCCGTTGCAGAAAGCTTCTATATCAGCGAAACCGAAAATTTTGAAAAAGCCTTTTCCGAATCTCGTCGTGTCCGGATTGACTGGCGGGGTGATTTAGTGGGGATGGTGTGGGAGTCCCTGAATAGTCCGGAGACCTCAAATAAGGTCATTGCGGTGAGGCTTTTCAGTATCGCCAGCAAACTGGTCAATCCCTTGACCCCAATCACCAATTCAATCTATATCAATATCCCAGATGCCATTAACAATAACTCAACTGAAAGCATCGGTGTGAGCATCGCTTCCAACTCGAATGTCATCATTGGATGGGAAGATGATGGGGATGACCTGAATGACTTGGAAGCAGTCTGGACACTCTGGGATACCAATGGAAATCTCCTCACAGAGAGCGCAGAAATCTCATCCCTGGCCGCACCGGATGCCACACCGATCCAAGCCCGGTTCCGTTCCTTTTTCAGAATGGATGGATCGCCGATTCCCGGAAATACCTCCTGGGGACCAAAAATTAAAGCAAACTGGTTTGGGGACGGCATGGGTATGGGTGCGACGGCGTTCGCGATAGGAGGAGAAATCGAAGAACTTCTCAACATCAATCAGGACAGCACGCCAGAATCGGGAGTGGGTGACTTCCCAGCAGTTCAGATTCTCGGAAATGACGGACTTCCCAAATTCATTGCCACTGGCGCAGCAGACGCCGATGCCCAACCGGATGGGGATATTCGTGTCGCCGACTTTGATTTCCTTGCCAATGGCAACATTGTCATTGCGGGAGAAAGCAGACAAAACCAGTCTTTTGTGGATATTTTTGGAGCTCCGGCTCCCAACCGTCATGCGGTATACCGGGTGGTGGACTCACAAGGGAATGAGGTCAAACCCATGGCTCTCATCAGCACAACTCTCGATGCTCAGATTGAAATGTGGCATGGGATTGGGGTGACCCGGAATGGATTTGCAGCACGCTACAGTGTTGCCGGAAGGGCAAAAATAAGAATGTTTGATAATAATGGCATCCCTCAGACTGATGAACTGGATATCGCGGAAATCACCGAAAATCCATTCATGACTGGTGGGGGTCGCGGCGACAGCTCTGCCTTCCTCGGCAATGGCCAGGATGCCTATGTTCTGGTGGATCGCGGCAATACTGAGGCTGGAAAAATTCAAGCTTGGGTCACAGTTTTCAATGCCGATGGATCAGTCCGCTGGAATAGATTGGTCAATGACGATATTCCTGAAGTCGTGGTCGACCGGGTCGGCGGCGCGATGGATGAATCCGGACGCGTTGTGGCCACTTTTGATAGTGGCCATGAAAAAGGATTCCGCCTTCCCATGGCCCGGATATTCGACCGGAATGGCAACCCACTCTCAGAATCTTTCTACATCAGTGAGAATGATACACCGGAGAAGGCGTTTGCCGAAGCCCGCCGCGCCCGCGCTGCCTGGCGGGGAGACCGGGTGGTTTTTGTCTGGGAATCCTTGAATAGTCCTGACACCTCCAACCGGGTCATCGGAACACGTTTCTTCCATATCCCATCAGAATTCCAGAATCCCGCATTACCGGACCTGGATATCCGCATTCAGGGAAATGAAATCACAATTCAGTGGACCGGAAATGCACCTTTGGAATCCGCGCCATCTGTCAATGGCCCATGGACAGTCATACCGGGAGCAGTGAGTCCATATAAAGTGGAAGCCGCACAGTCGGAACAATTCTATAGATCCGGGCAGTAATTCACACGCGCTCCACAATCCGCACCAGCCCTGATTCAATCAGGGCTTTTTTATTTACTGGGGGGTGCTGAGGACCGAACCAAAAATATCAAAAAGGGATCGGGGGTTTTGTGGCTGGTGCGTGCACAAGCTTCCAGCATTTATATGAAAGGTCGGGGATATATATTCGACCATCAGAAATTGTATTGATTGATATTCTGTTTATTGAAGATGAGGATATCGCCGAGGAGGATATTATCATTGGAGATGGTGAGGTTTCCCAGGCGACCTGCTGGAAATGTGGTGTCGCCTGGTTTCAGATTCCCATGGGCGAGGGCATGTGCGGCATGGACAGTCAGGTATCCGAGATCCACGGTGTTCCAGAGCACCACAGATTTGACCGTTCCCCGTTCGACGAATGGCTTCATGCTGTTTGGAGTGGATAAGCCAACCACCTGGATTGACCCACTTTTTCCGGTCTGTTCAACCGCTTCGGCCGCTCCGGGAAAGGACACGGAACTGATTCCGAATAGGCCTTTCAGATTGGGGAATTTCCGGATGACATCGGTCGCATCCGCCAGTGCCTGACTGGAATTTTCACCTGGGTATTTGATGGTCTGGAGACGCAGGCGCGATTGAGCCAGAGCGGGCTTCATCACATCGATCCAGCTGTTCTGATTATCGGATGTGGCATCCGAGCTGATGATCACCACATCTCCCTCCACAGCATCACCGCCAACATCCTGGATCATCGCATTCACCATACCGAGCCCAATGGCCTGCGACGTTGCCTGGTTGATGAAAAAGGCACGTGTGTCCGGCGCGCTGTCGGCATCCCAGGTGAGGACATGAATCCCCTGTGCCTGAGCATCCTTCATGGCATTGGCGACCACGTCCGGAGCGTTTGGAGATATACAAATGACATCCACGCGATCGACAATCCACTGCTCAATCATCTCAGCCTGTTTTCGCGGGTCGCCATCAATCGGCCCATCGTAGATCAGTTCTATATTGCCGATCTCCGCAGCCGCTTCTTTTGCCCCGTTATAGCAACTTGTGAAATAGGGAATGCCTTTGATTTTGGGAATAAGTGCCACGCGAATAATTCCCCCCCCCCCCGGACGACTCTCTCTGGTTTGAGGTTTCGTTTTCCGGATCGGCATTCCCGCAGCCCGTGGAGGCCATCACCACCATGAGGCTCCCCACCACGAAAAACGGCCGCCACAATAACGGAATGAGTTTTTGCAGGTTTGTGAAAATCATGCAACGAGACTAATCACTCCCGAGCCCCATAGCGAACATAAATTCTCTGGTGGAGAATGTGATTTTTAATCCTCTTGGAGTGGAGTATTGTGCCGCCCGCATGACGTGGATGGTTTCCGCCTGTATTTCGGCGTTGTTACTGGGGGTGTATGATTTACTGAAAAAATCAGCCCTGAAAGGAAATGCCGTCCCAGCGGTCCTGTTTATCAGTGTCGTGACCGGGGCACTTCTCTGGGCTCCCATGATTGTCTGGTCGCACCTGGACATGGAATCCATCCCGGCGAAATTTTTCCAGGTGAGCCGCTTGACCAGTTTGGGGCATGTTCAACTGGCGATGAAGGCCTTGATTGTCGGGCTTTCCTGGATATTTGCCTATGGAGCGGTGAAACATTTGCCTGTGAGTATTGCAGGTCCAATTCGAGCGACGGCTCCCCTGTGGACAATATTTATGGCAGTCCTGTTTATGGGAGAGCGCCCCGGCATGGTGCAATGGATCGGCGTGATTCTGATTTTGTCCTGCTTCTACGCCTTCACCTTCATAGGCAGATTGGAAGGCATCCACTTTCACAGGAATAAATGGGTGGGCTATATGGTTATTGCCACTCTGCTGGGAGCGACGTCCGCTCTCTATGATAAATATTTGATTCAATCAGTCCGATACTCGGTGGCGACTGTGCAGGCCTGGTTTTCTTTTTACCTGGTGGTTGTGCTTTTTCCATTTTTCCTGTGGTGGGTGACCCGTCAATCCAGGACAGACAAGTTTCGAATGACATGGACTGTTCCGGCAGTGGGTATCACGCTGGTCCTCACCGACCTGTTTTATTTTGTGGCATTATCCGACCCGGAGGCACTCATTTCCATCATCTCCCCCATCCGACGGTCTTCAGTCATCGTATCCTTTGTGGGAGCGACTCTGATTTTTAAAGAGGCTCAATTCCAGCGGAAGCTCATCCTGATTCTCGGGCTGATCCTGGGAATTGCTTTGTTAAACTGGAAATGATCCAGGACGCCACCCAGCCTGGGGTGCCGCTAATTATTTGTGAATCTGAACGACGGCTGTCCGCAGGTGTGTCAGCGATATGCTGGGCTCCAAGAGTTGGTGTTCAGTCCGGGATTCTCAACCTGATCGAAGGGAATCCCCTGCTCTCCTTGGATGAGCTGGATCAAAGGCGCGGGC
>JAJOIW010000105.1 GCA_021209225.1 Verrucomicrobiota bacterium | reverse complement strand
CCGGCGGGTCGCCGCCGCCGCCGCCCCGGGCCGTGCAATCGGCAACAAAATCCGACTGCCAGCTGCTGTCCAAAATTATTGGCGAAAAACACCAATGAAAAATTGGTGCACCCCCATTGGATTTCTACGAGATGCCGCTGTGGCCGCATGGCAATCTGCCCGAAGGATGGAACCAGTTGCTGGCAGTCTGGGAGGAATCTCTGACTCAGGTGAATCTGTCTGAAATCTATGAGCGGCACATAGGCATGATTCATGGTGGGCCTATTTCATGGGAAGACATGGAGAACAGGCTCCAAGAATGGGTGGACTCGCTCTCGCAGGCGGACATGGCGTCCAATCCGCTTTCCACAGATCTCAACCGCACCGCAAAAGTTCCCGCTGACGACGTGAATGACGACGAGGGATCCAATGCCCCTGCCTCTTCATCCCAATCACAAAAAAGTGCGGATTCAAAGCACGCACCGGCTAAATCCAGGGAGCCGCAGTCCCCGGAAGCCTCCCCGGCATCTCCCGGCAAAAGCATCCTCGGCACGGCCCTCCCCCTCACCGATTCAGTGGCCTCAACGGATGTGCTCGGAAGGGAAAGTCTCGTGTCCGCAATAGGTGCCATGCTCGCATCCCCGAGACAGTCCAGCCCACTCACGCTGGGGATTTTTGGAAACTGGGGCAGCGGCAAATCCTCCGTGATTCATCAGATCAAATCCCGGCTCTCATCCGCTCCCTATGAAGGACAATTTGACTTTGCTTCCTTCAACCCCTGGGAAAACCGCCACGCTGCCAGTATCCAGGCCGAAATGGTGAAGGCATTGGTCCGCGGCCTGACCGAGAAGCTCAGCCGCCCCAGCCGACTCAAACTGATGTGGGAATTCATCCGCAAGGAGCCAAGACAATCCCTCTATAAAAACCTCATCGGCCTCGCATTCTATCTCGTGGCATCCCTGGCACTGGGGATTATCGCCCTGGCACTGAGCAACACCCTCATCCATGCCGCATATGGGATCACCTTTCTGACCGGTTTGGGATTGTTTGTCTGGAGGTTTTGGCACCATCTCAAGCCGGCATTTGAGCAATCCCTTCCATTTCCTGTGTCCCTGCGGGTGGATTTACCGGAGAAAGACGATCCACAGACGGTTTCATCCAGCGAGTGGAAAAGCCAGTTGTCCACTTTATGCCAGCTTCGACTGAAGTCGGACAATGTCAATCGCCCAAGGAGGTTGATATTCACGATTGATGACATAGACCGTTGCCCGTCGGAAGTGATACTGGAGACGTTTGACTCCATCCAGTTATTGGCTGATTTACCTGGTGTCATGACCATTATCGCGACGGACGAGCGCGTTGCCCTTCAAGCGATTGCCGACCAATATGCCAACGTGGAGGATCGTGAAAGGTCCGCCTCGATGCTGGGCAGGGAATACCTCGGCAAATTGATGCAGGCATCCATGGCTCTCAGCAATCCATCGAGAGCGACGGTGAGGAAATTTGTGGAAAAATGGTTATTTCCGGAATTGAATGAGCCATCAGGAAAAGTGGAGATTCAACCGGTGCCACGCGTGACCCCATCCCATACCGCTTCAACAGCAGGAGGGGATTCGTCCTCGTTGTATAATAAAGTGGTCGAGGACCCGACATTGCCCCTGGACGCGCAGAACATAACCATCGAGCAGGTGCTGCAGATGGATATGCGCGACACCAATCGGGATAAGGCCATGTTCATTGATCTGGCGGATCTGTTTGAATTCAGCAACCCGCGCCAGCTCATCCGCCTGCGAAATTCCTTCCGGCTGGCCAAAGCATTTAATCGCATCCGTCGCTATGACAACGAACTCAAGGAGTTTGGCTTGAGCAAAATCATGACATTGCTTTTCTGGGAGGAATTCCTGAGGACCCAACCTTCGCAGATACGGCAATTTTCCCATTTGGCGATTTATTCCAACGATGCGATTGACCGGACCTCCCTGCCCTCACCGCTGGTGGATGGAATCAACCGGATTCGCGATGTGTTCGATTTGTCCATGGCAGACGACGATTCCACCAAGCGTTCCCAGTTTAAGGAACTCAACGAGTTTGTGAATCAATTCCTCCTCCCCTATATCACTGAAACGGAATCGCGAAAAAGTAATGCCCGGCAGGAGTCTGAGGAATCCGTTCATGCCGCTGACGAGGAAGAGGATTCTCATCAGGATGCTGTGCAGCGAACCGTCCGGCTCATGACGCGCGGGTGATGGGTCCTCGAGCAATCTGCTTGTGCCCGCACCTCGATTCCAAGTAATCCCGCCGCTTGAATGACGGGATTTTTCGTGCCCGTGAATCATGGATTGAACAGTTGAGGATCCATGAATTCCCATGCGGCATGCACACTGCCGCATGACTGTGGTTCACAACCCGTTTGGCAGGGTGAAACATAGTCCTCATCCACGTCCTGATCCGCCCCTGGACCGGCTCAGTGGCAGAGGAATGGATTGTGGAAATTTTCATGTTACCCTAAGGATCGCCGGATTCCAGTCACCGGGATTGGAGCGGATAATTGTCGGAATGACAGATGATGGAAATCTCCAGGCTTCTTTGTATAAAATTGGATTCGATCCATGAATGAATTAGGGCAGGATAGGAGGATTCTTTGGATATGGAGGATCGTGGGTGTCATCATATGCCTGCAATCAGTCCTCCTGCCTGCAGGGATTCAGGAATGGGAGCAGGAGGTGACATGGCGGCACTTGACCTCATACGATGGACTGTCGGCCGATGACATCCTGTATGTCACACCTGGTTTTAAAGATAAGATATGGATTACCCACGAGTTCTCAGAATTTGCATCGGGCACGGACGGGTATGTATTTGAGCAAATCTCGATGCCGGATGACCGGCATCACCGGATATATGAAAGCCGGACCGGGCAACTTTGGACAACCAATTCCCGGGATGTATTGCTGTATCGGAATGGCCGCTGGGATTATCTGAGTCTTCCGGCCTCCCCATCCCTTCCCGATTCTGAGATACTCGGAATCCTTCCTGCCGAATATAACCATGTGCTCGTGCTCTATGCAGATCGATTGGTGGATTTCGATGTCATTAACAACGACCTGTACATACTGAATATTCCTGATTCCCAATCAATTGGACCGTTTATAGATATCCGATTAGCCAGGGACCAGGGAGCCTGGATCCTCGGCAAAATGGGCCTCGTGCGGATCGCTCCACCTATACGGAATCTGGCGCGCAATGTGTCTGTGCAGACCCTTCCACTGCCCGCAGATTCGACATTCCTTTTCACCACACAATTCTTTGAGATTGAACCTAATGTTCCATTAGTGGTGGCTCGCAGTAATTCCGGGGAGTCACCACACAGCCTGATGCGGTTTGATGGATCCCATTGGTCCACAGCGATCGATCACTTTTGGGGGTGGGAACAAATCATCCCCAAAACCAATCGACAGGCCATTATCAATGGCCAGAAAATTGAAGCGGATAAGGAAAAGTTTTTCAGAAGTGAATTTGAAGAACCAGTGATTGCAGATATTGCATGTCTCAATGACGGAAGTTTTATCCTCGGGCGCAGTGATGGATTATTCAAAGAAACGGAAAAGGTGTGGAAAAAAGTCTATGAATCTTCCGCTATCGAATTTCTGGATTATTCACTGAATGATGCCACATTTCTGGTGCTGGATCAGGATGGAATCGTCCGGATTGGTCCGGACCCAACCGATTCCATGATTGTTTCCGCCTTCCCAGGGAATTGGCCGGAAGGCTCGATCACTTCAACCATGAAATCAATGTTCGGAAACTGTCCACCGATCAGTTCTGGATACAAAACTCCGAATTATCCTGGATATATTCCATGAGCCGGAATGAGTGGAGTGAGACGGACTCACCGCCACTTCAGTCAGCGGATGCCAAAAGGTATCCTGATATCCCCTCCGTGAACCTGACCCGGGATTTCTCTCAATTGTGGATTGAACAAACCCCTGACAGGACGTCCATCTTTGGGCAAACCTATCTGGCATCTCCTCAATATATCACGGACATGATGGACCTCTGGCCGGAAATGCCGGAAATACACGATATTGCCCAGACTCCATCGCGGGATTCTATCTGGATCGCAACTTCGGTGGGAGTTGCCTTATATAATGGGGTGTCCTGGCAGACATTTGATTACCAGTTGGCTGGCATCCCGCCACCGGTCTACTCCATCTACCTGCCCCTGCGCGGGAAACCACTGTTTGCTTGTCAGAATGGCTTGTTTGAATTTGATGGACGCACCATTGTCCGTTCGCTGGAAAGCTCGGATCCAATCCTCCATGTATTGGAGGGCCGGAATGGCAACCTCTGGGCCCACTCCGGGAAAGAGTTGTTTCGATACTTGGAATCCAACTGGATCCAGTACGCCCAACCAGAAGATCTGATCTCGAATAATATATTTGCACTGTTTGAAGACGAGCGCCGACAGATATGGGTCAGCACAGATGAAGGAATCTATGTTTATGTTCCGTCGGCAGATTATGATTATCCTGAGACTTCTTTTTTCTTGCTCCACCGGAGATGACCCTGGACAAGACGGGGCTGGTGTCGACGACTCTGTCTGGAGTCGACAAATGGAAGCATACATTTTCGCACCGGCTCTTATTCAGCTACCAGATTGATGGTCATGAATGGTCCCCATTCCGGAATAACCGCACCTTATTCCTCAATAATCTGAGTCAGGGCAATCATACAATTCTGGTTCGGGCCATGGATCGGAATGGCAATGTCGATATTTCCCCTGCCCGATGGGAATTTAATCTGATTATTCCCTGGTATACGGATCTGAGGGTGGTCACCATGGTGGCCATTACGAGTATCAGTTTACTGTTCCTCATATGGCTGGCATTGGATAGGCACATGAGCCTCCAAAGAAGTTACAGAAAAGTGGAGCAGATAGTTCAGGAGAGAACGCATCAACTTGAGGAGGCGAACAAACAACTCCTGATGCATCAGAAAATGCGGGCCATGGGGGCCCTGGCTGCAGGAGTCGCTCACGACTTCAATTCCATTCTTTCGATTGTTCAGGGATCAGCACAAATAATTAAATCAAACCTGCATAATCCTGAAAAAATAAAAACCCGGATTGATCGGATTGAAACTGTTGTCCGTCAGGGATCCTCGCTGGTGAGAGCCATGCTGGGATTTGCCCGTGATCGCAATCTTCCCCTGACACCTCTGAATATCCCGGTGGTGCTGAATTCTGTTCTTGAGATCCTGAACGACCGCATTCCCGCTCATGTGAAGATCAGGATGAGTTGCCCAGCCAGCCTGCCCATGGCGAATGGAAACCACGAGTTCCTGCAGCAAATCCTGATAAACCTCCTGCTGAATGCTTTTGATGCCATGGATAATGCGGGACAAATTGAGATCCTGGCCACAACCCAACCCGTGCTTGAGCATGAATTGCACATCCTGGCACTTCATCCAGCCCCAGCCGACAATTATATCCATCTGTATATAAAGGACTTTGGATGTGGAATGTCCCAATCGATTCAGGAACGCATTTTCGAACCTTTCTTCACCACAAAAGCGTTGTCCACCAAGAAAGGAACTGGACTGGGACTATCGATGGTCTACGAACTGGCACAGCAGATGGGATACGGTCTGGCTGTCGGCTCGGTCCCAGACAAGTATTCTCTGTTCGATGTGAAAATCCCAGTCACTGGTCAGTCCAATCCTGTTCCTCATTGAGAATTCCATTCCAGCCTTGCTGAATTAAATAGATCTGGCATGATCTGGGCACAAATCAAGGCATGCACATTGACGCAGCATCACTATGTATATTCAATTCTCCGGGGCAATCAGGGCAAAATGGGTCATTCTGAGTCTGATGGTATTGGTTGGGACGGTTACTGGGGTCCTGGCCCAGACTCAACCGGAAGGTATCCCGGAAAAACTTGAACGTGTGGCGGATCAGGCACTCAGGCTTCTGCATTCTTCTGTGATAGATTTTTATTACCCGGCGTCGATGGACACAAAATATGGCGGGTATCTTCAGGATGCCGATATCAATGGATCCTTCTCAACAAAAGATAAATTCCTCACTTTTCAGGCTCGCCAGTTATGGTTCTTCAGTCACATGGCACACCATGGAATAAAAAAGGAGGAAATGCTCCAAGCCGCCACCATGGGATATAAATTCCTGATCGACCATTTCCTGGATACTCAGCATGGTGGATTTTATTCGCGCGTATCGCGCGATGGATTCCCATTGGACCCGGCCAAGCATGCCTATCTGAATGCGTTCACCATTTTCAGTCTGGTGGAATATTTCCGGGCTTCAGCAGACCAATCGGCTCTGGATGAAGCATTGAAATTATTTTGGGTATTGGAATCTGAATCGCGGGACAAGGAGAATGGGGGATACCACGAGTTTTTCACATCGTCCTGGGTGCGCATCACTGATCCGGGATTCAATTCGTATGTCGGCCCGGTGAACACGAAAACTTATAATACACATCTTCACCTCCTGGAAGCCTTCACTGAATTATATAAAGTGAGTCAGGATGCCACGGTTGGGGAATCGACTGGCAGAACTGATTTTCATCAATACCAGAACTGTGAAACATCCGGAATTCGCGGCGAATATCGATGGATGGAACAATGATTGGACAGTGATTAACAACCCCAAAAACCACCGGGCAAGTTACGGGCATGATGTGGAATGTGTCTGGCTGGTTCTGGAAGCAGCCCGCGCGCTGGGTTGGCCAATCCATACCCTCCTGTCCTGGGCACGGGAAACCTGTCAGTATTCCATTCAATATGGATATGACCCCGATCATGGCGGTTTTTATAATGGGGGGCCATTTGGAGAAATTTCCGATGATACCCGCAAGGTCTGGTGGATCCAGGCTGAAGGGCTTGTCGCCATGCTGACTTTGTGGGAACTGACTGAAGACGAAATTTATCTGAACCACTTTCTGCAGACATTCCATTTTATTGAGAAGCATCAGTTGAATGCGGAAGGTATCTGGGTTGCATCCGTGCAGGCGGATGGCCAACCGGCCGATTCATCCACAAGCAACATGTGGCAGGCAGCATACCATTCAGGCAGGGCATTGTGGCGAATCCATCAAATGATAAAATCCCACTGATACCCGGATCCGGGAATCCGCTGGGTCAGTTCAGTTCAGCGGCGACGAGGTGCGGCGGGAGAGCCAAACCATGTCCTCGTTGTTTGGAGAAGCCACGTTCAATGGGATAAGCTCATTCACACTTTTGGGACGGGTGCGTCCATCCGTCCATTTTTTTATATCTGAGTGCCCATCGGCATAGGCGATATTGGCTGCGCCTTTATGGTAACTGGCTGGGTAATCGATGATACGGGCGCGAATCCTGTTTTCGACCATCTGATTGGCGAACCCACCTGCATTGATACTTGCGGGATGCTCATCCAGCAGCACGTAAAGCATGGCAGGACCTGGATTATTCATGTCCGTGGTTTTGTGAAACATGCGATACTTTTCTTTGGGCAGCCAGAAACCTGAACCGGATTTTCCGGGGTCCCCGATGGCGGTGAATGCCTGGCTCATGCCATAACTGCGCACCCGATCCAATCTGCGCCCGCCAATGGTGACATAACTGCGATCCGATGGACATTTATAGAGCGACGGGTTTTTAACGTATGAACCCAACGCTGAAACCCTGGGATCCACCAGTTGCCAGATGTTTGTGTTATCAGTATTCCCCCCATTGAAATCGAGCCACCCGGCCACCCAGGCAGATGTTTCAAAGCGGGAATTTCCGGGATTGGGGACCACCTCATTGTTATCGCCCGCATAGGTGACCCAGGCCGTGATGATCTGCCGGGTATTGCTGAGGCATTTCGTCTGACGCGCTTTTTCTTTCGCCGAGGACAAAGCTGGAACCAACATCGATGCCAATACAGCAATAATGGCTATCACCACAAGTAACTCAATCAATGTAAACGCCCTGCACCGGAGTTTTTTCATGACAGAAAAATATCCCGTCCCAACACTATTTTCAATGCAACAAAAAAGGAACCTTCCGGTCCCTCGATTCATTTCTGACTGATTTCAGTGTGAAATGGGACTAACGGATGCGGCGCAAATGAACATCTTTGACCTGCAGCAACATGGGCGGTCCGGCGTGAAGCTGGAGAGCGAGCACTCCAGACTTCCGACTGCCAGCCGGATGTTCGTCGATGGTCACCGATGTGACACGTCCATTGATCACATGGGTCATCTGATTCCCGTGAGCTATAATTGTGTAATCATTCCATTCTCCCGGCTTTATCACCGCTTGAATGTCATCGGAGGCACCGAGACTGCCCACCACTTCGACCTTATGCTTGGACGGATCCGATGGATCGGCCACAATTTTGGTGACTTGTCCACGTTGAGCCAATATGCCCCGCCCTCTTTCGTGGTACATGATTCCCGAGTATGTGGTGCCACTGTCGATGTCGGCCTGGTATCCTGAGATGACCCATGGCGCCACTTCTGTGCTGCGATACTGAATACCTGAATTGCCACCCACCATGCGGTACTTGAGCCTCAACTCAAAGTCATCCACAGAATCTTTGCGGTAGATAAGAAAGGTATTTCCCTTGGTTGGGTTTTGTTCTGTGGTCCTGCCGGTGATCATCCCATCCTCGACACTCCAGAATTTGGGATTGCCATCCCAGCCATCCAGATCCTTGCCATTAAAGAGGTTTTCAAAACCATCTTGGGCCAGCATGTCATTTCCCAGAAACAGAGCGAACGCCGCACAGGCTCCAATCAATATTCGTTTTCTCATAATTTTTGTGATCGATGGGATTCTAATCTCCAACCAGGGGATTTGGGAATAGCCAAAATGTTTAAAGAGTCGATTTCAGGAACCGGACTCCTTTGGTGGCGATCTCATTGGTGGTTTTTTCCATGGCTCTCCAGATTGAGGCAGCCTTGGCGATGACTTTGACATCGGTGGTGAAGGACTCGATCACGACATCCCCCTTGTAGCCGATTGCTTTCAGAGCCTCAGCAATGCCGGGCCAGTCAATGTGGTCATTGCCCGGGGTTCCGCGATCCGATCCACACGCGTGGAAGTGAGCCAGATGCTTTCCGGCTTTGCGGATGGCTTTGGCCTGATTTTTCTCCTCGATATTCATGTGGAAGGTATCGAGGTGGAGTTTGAGAACCGGGCTTCCCACGTCTTTAATCATTTGAAGCCCCTGGTCGCAGGTATTGATAAAATCCGTTTCAAAGCGATTGAGGGGCTCCAGACAAACCTGGACACCTTTTTTCTGAGCGTAGGCGCAGACCACTTTGAGATTTTTAACCACCAGTTTCCAATGATCGGCTTTTTCTTTCTCGGAGTATGCGTCAGCTCTTCCGACGGCGGAATAGACCGGCCCGATGAGACTTGGGCATCCGAGGACAACCATCTGATCGATGAGTTTTTTCATATAGGCGACGCCGGTGGCCTGTTGTTCTTTGGTCCCACGCAGATCTCGGTCTGGCCCCATACATGCACAGACACTTCCGCACACAAGACCAGCCTTGTCGAGGGCAGCGCGAACATGTGCCGGGTCGATGTGAGAGGGGTCCTCAATTGGCAATTCGATCGTTTCAAATCCCCAGCGCTTGATTTGTTTAAAGAGTTCAGTGCTCTCGTTCACAAATGGGGATACCAGCAAGAATGTATTCAGTCCAAGTCTCATAATCCGATACGGGTCAAAGGACAGTATGAATTTATTCCTGATCGGTCAAAATTTTTCTCAGATGCGGCGAATAAATTTCCATTCCCAAGTTGCCTGGGATCAAAGTATTGTGTGGTTGTTCCTGGGATGCGCGGCATCCATGGTGCTGAAATGAGCATGAGAAATTCGGGTATCCGATGACGACAATGAATAATACAGATGATTACTGCCTGGGTGTGGACTTCGGGACATTGTCGGTGCGGGCGTCAGTGGTTCGTGTGCGGGATGGGTATGAGGTGGCCTCGTCCGAGGTTGTCTATCCCCATGGAGTCATTGAATCCGTGCTGCCCGGCACCGGCATCTGTCTGAAAAAGGACAGCGCATTACAGGATGCGGAGGACTATCTGGCTGCGTTATTTCGGGTTGTGCCTGGCGTGATCAAGGACTCGGGGGTCGACAGCCATCGCATCGTGGCTCTTGGAATGGACTTCACCTCATGCACGGTGCTTCCAACAACGCAGGATGGCACCCCCCTTTCGAGCCTGCCTGAATACCGGTCTAATCCCCATGCATGGGTGAAGTTATGGAAGCATCATGCGGCACAACCCGAGGCGGACCACATCAATGAAGTCGCGAGAAGGCGGGGAGAAATGTTCTTGGATATTTACGGAGGCAGGTATTCCAGTGAATGGTTTTTTTCCAAAGCGTTGGAGACACTGCGGGAAGCACCGGAGGTGTATAACGCGGCATGGACCTTTATCGAAGCGGGCGATTGGATCACCTGGCAGCTGACAGGATCCCAATCGAGATGTATATCCGCCGCCGGGTTCAAGTCGATGGTTGTCCACCCAACCGATGACGGGCAATGGACATTTCCGTCCGAGGATTTTTTTCATGCATTACACCCCGGGATGAAAAGCATTGTGAAGGAAAAGAATCTGGATCAGACCTTTTTACCCTTGGGAGCCAGGGCAGGTGGTTTGTCACGGGAAATGGCGGAGAGATTGGGATTATATGAGGGAATTCCAGTAGCCGCGGCGAACATTGACGCCCATGTGGCAGTTCCTGCCTGCGGAGTTTCACAGCCCGGTCAACTGGTGATGATCATGGGGACATCCACGTGTCACCTCATGGTGTCTCAGGAAAAGAAAATGGTGCAGGGAATGTGCGGTGTGGTTCGGGATGGTGTCTTGCCTGGCTACTGGGGATACGAGGCGGGCCAATCCGGTGTTGGAGACTGTTTTGCCTGGTTCATTCAGCATGCCTGTCCCGCCTACCTTGTGAGTCAGGCTGAAGATGCAGGCATGACCCTCTATGAGCTGCTGGAACAACAGGCATCCAGTCTGGAAGTTGGGGAAAGCGGCCTCATCGCACTGGACTGGTGGGGGGCAACCGCTCGGTTTTGGTGGATTCGGATCTGACGGGACTGATTGCTGGTTTATCCACAGCATCCAGGCCCCATGAGATCTACCGGGCACTGATGGAAGCAACGGCTTTCGGGACTTTGAGGATTATCGAAGCATTTGTCTCGAGTGGGGTTGCCATCCATCAACTGATTGCCTGTGGCGGCCTGGCAAAAAAGAATCCACTTCTCATGCAGATATATGCCGATGTCACCGGATTGCCGATATGGATAGCAGCCTCAGAGCAAACCTGTGCTCTCGGGTCAGCAATGTATGGGGCCTTGGCAGCGGGTTGCTTCAACTCGATTCAGGAGGCATCCACCGCTATGGCCCGTTGCGAAGACAAGCACTTCATCCCATCAGACAAGAATCACCTCAGATACCAATCCCTCTACCGGATCTATAAGGAGTTGCATGACTACTTTGGCAATCCACCGGCATCCATTCTGAAATCACTCAAAAGCTGGCGCCGGTTGGAGGCACCTGAATCCGGAACCTGATCCCCTGAGAATGGCAGGAGAGCGAAGGATGGATGAGGAATGTTGTTATTCGGCCCGGATGAGGAAAAACGATGAATCTATGGAACCATCATATGGGAAAGAGACAATATACTCACCAGCGTTGTCGGCGGCAGAGACAATCACCCCTGGCTGGGTTGTGTAGGGGCCAGCAACCTGAGGGGAGGCAAGAACCTGGATAACCGGACTTTGAACCCCAGTGACACCGACTCTGGCATTCCATTGGTTCCCGGCGAGAGAAAAGCTCCGCAGGTCGACGGAAGCCGTCCCTGGATTTATGTCAATTACCTCGTTCACCGATTCGACGTCCTGGATGGCATTGGCTGGGAAAGCGGATCCTGAGATAATGGGGTTTATGATCAGTCCCTGAGTGCCCACGGAATCCGATTGCAGAGAGAATGTGGCTGGACCACCTGTCATTCCGGATTTGATCAGGTCGGTTTTGAAGACACCGGATAACTCGACATCATCAAAATACCATCCGATTCCAGAGGGATCCTGCAACTGGTCAAAAAATATGAATCCGCCCGTCGAGAATGTATATCCAAAGCGGATCAGGATTTTTGATCCATTGAATTGGCTCAACGGGACCTGAACCAGTTGAAATGAGGTGTCTCCGACTTGCCCCCGGCCTGGGTTTGTCCAGACATTGTCCCATTCTTCCTTGCCAGCTATCTGAATATCGATTGTGGCCACCTGAGTCACGGTCCCAGCCATGTGCTGACTGCGGAAACTGAGTTGAGCATTTTCCGTTGCCAGGAAGGAATCCTCCCAGATGAGGAACTGATTCTGTGGGGGATTTGTATTGTGAAATAAGTGGAAGCTTTGAGATCCGCTGAATCTGACGCTTCTGGACAACAAAGAATATCCAGGTGTCACCTGAGGAGTGAATGGAAGGGGGCCGGAATCAGCGTTCTGCAGGAAGGGTCCCGCCTGCTTTGTGACCAACTGCCATTGATAATCGGTGGCGCCAAAAATCGGGCTGAATGAGACAGGCACAGCATGCAATGTTGAGATTTTGTCCACATGGCTTATATCCACCGGTTGATAGGGAAGAACCAGATCCAATTTTGAATTGAGATTATTGCTCACGGTGCTGACCCCGGCATTTTTGACTGTGACACCATCTGAGAAGATCATGGTGTAGGCACCATTGCCATTTGAAGGAATGGCGTAACCGCCGGATTGGGCACTGGATGTGTACCAGGATCCCTCGGTGGATTCCACCCGAAGTCCGCTGATGCCTTCATTCTCATCGTAAAACTGATTATTATTCAAATCATAATAGGCCACACCTGTGATGAATGGAGATGAGACGAGTGTATCGGCAAATACCTGGGTGACCAATTGCGGACCAACATCCTGCCGTTTGGAGTCCCCGGGATTGATGGAGGGTTTCGAACCATTGAATACTGCAATACCCACTTCGCGGAATGCCCCATTGTGAATGGTTATCCGGTGCCCAGGTGGCGATTGTATCCCACCAGGTCCGATTCCCCAGTCGATCTGGAATCCGGCATGTCCATAGTAGTTGTTGAAGGAAGTGGAGTATACATTTTCGCCCCAGGTCCTGAATCTGTACCCCTCGGCATTAATTCTGTCTCCGGCATTTTTTCCGGCATCATTGACATGCCCCTGGTAGGTGTTTTCAAAAAGATCATCTGTGTGAACCTTGGCAGCCGCTTGAAGCTGGCGGTTGGGAGCCAGCGGCTGGGCCACGGAGAAGGTCTGAAAGCCATGTTCTGGATCATTCCTCAGAAGTCCGAGATCCGTTCCGAAAAATTGCAGCGCAAACAGGATTTGTGAGTCCTCAGTGGATTCCAATCTTTTGGCTTCGGCGATGGGATCCCTGCGCGCCCGGTTGATCAGTTCCAGGTACATCTGTTCATCAGGAGAGATGGGGCCAAAGTCGTAGTTCTGGCTTGCCGCCTGCCGCACCGGAGGTGACTGCGGAATCAGCGGAACCATTGGCTCAGAGATCACTACAATCTCAGGATTCTCAACCGGGGCACCCGGATCGCGATGCCCGAATGAATATTCTTCACCTGAAAACCCGAGAGCCATTCCCGATACGACCATAAAAATGAACCAAATCAATTTGTTCATAAGTTTAACTATAATAACAACTTTACGCCTGAATTCCAGAATTCGACCTGCCGCCGTGATACAAGGATGTGACAATTGCGGCTCCATGAGCCATTTCAGAAAACCTGATGCTCTCCTCCCAATCGGCGAAGCCGCAAATTCCTTGAGATCCGCCCTGCAAGTCCATTGCGGTCCTGAAATCCGCTCCTCACCGGATCAACAACAGGTGGCACATATGGCCTTCATAGGAATTCCGGATGAGTGAGACGCATGCCGGCCACGGCCCCACATCCTGCATGGAATCCGTCACCAGGCATTATATGTTTGCAAAAATCTGTGAAATGGTTAGATAAACCGTTCCTTTTTGACAATGACAGAGGCACCAGATCAACGACGCATTGAAATATATGACACCACCTTACGCGACGGAAGCCAGGGCGAGGGGGTCAACTTTTCTGTCGCCGACAAACTCCGCGTGGCGACCAAACTGGACCAGTTTGGCGTGGACTATATCGAAGGTGGCTGGCCTGGTTCGAACCCTAAGGACGTGGAATTTTTCCGACAGGCCCGGGATTGTGAGTTCCGCAGATCCAAACTGGCCGCCTTCGGCTCGACCCGGAGGAAAGATTATGGGGTTGAGGACGACCCTCAGGTCAAGTTGTTGATTGAGGCTCAAACCCCAGTGGTCACCATTTTCGGCAAGTCCTGGCTCCTGCATGTCAAAGACATCATCCGCACAACCCCGGAGGAGAACCTGCGCATGATTTCAGATACGGTCCGGTTTCTTAAAAGTCATGGAATCCGCGTCATCTACGATGGTGAACATGCCTTCGATGGCTTCAAAAACGACGCCGACTATGCCATGGCAACCTTTGCCGCCGCATCGGAAGCCGGGGCAGATTATGTCGTGCTCTGTGACACCAATGGCGGGTGCCTGCCCGACGAAATCGCTCACATCACTCAGGAAACCCTGAAACGGGTGCGCTGCGGTGTGGGAATTCACACACACGACGACTGCGGACTTGGGGTTGCCAACGCACTGGCGGCCATTGCCGCCGGGGCAACACATGTCCAGGGAACCATCAATGGCTACGGGGAGCGGACAGGCAACTGCAATCTGACCAGCGCCATTCCAAACATCGCTTTCAAAATGGGTCTGGCCTGTATTCCCCCCGACTCCCACAAACACCTGCGGGAAATTTCCAACTTCGTGGATGAAATTGCCAATATCCGGCACAATCCAAGGCAACCCTGGGTGGGAGCAACCGCATTTGCCCATAAAGGTGGAATGCACGTGAATGCGGTTCACAAGGTGCCGCACAGCTTCGAGCATGTTGACCCCAGAATCGTGGGCAATGAGCGTCGTATCCTTGTCAGTGATCTCTCCGGAAAAAGCAATATCCTGATCAAAGCTCGTGAACTCGGATTTGATATGGATGATTCCACCATCGAATTGAAGGAGATTCTCGATGAAGTGAAGGAACGCGAACACCAGGGATTTGAGTACGAGGCAGCCGAAGCATCACTGAAACTGCTTATTCAAAAGATCCTCCAGCACCGGGACCCCCCATTCCGAATCCTGGGTTACCATGTCTCCATGAGAAGGGACGATGGACATTCGGTTTGCCAGGCCACCATCAAAGTTCAGGTCCGTGATGAAATCGCCCACACCGTGGCCGAAGGAGACGGCCCGGTCAATGCGCTGGATGAAGCTCTGAGACTCGCACTGGCCCGGTTTTTCC
>JAJOIW010000213.1 GCA_021209225.1 Verrucomicrobiota bacterium | reverse complement strand
GAATCCGGGCGCGGGGGACGGCGCTCCAACAAATACACTCCTTCTTCCACGTTCGGCTGGATGGCCTGAGCAAGCATCTCAAAGTCATATTGGGCCGCCCAATAATCCACCGCCAGAAGACCATAGCGGATACTTTGAAAGAGCCGTATGGGTTGGCCGGGATTCCACCGCAGCGGAGATGGGGCCATGCCAGGGAAAAGCACTTCCTGGCGTGGCGTATAGGTGACCTCAATCTGTTTCAATTCCGGCCCCGGCAAATCGATATCGTGCACAGAATAGGTGAGATCGGAAGATGCGTTCCGAATGCCAGCATCCTCCAGAAAGGCAGTCAGCCACCTTCGGGTTGGAGGGTTGTCGTATTGAGGGAGGATTGTCGGGAGATGGTTATTGAATTCCTCTCTGGAAGCCATATTGGCACTTAAAACAACCCAGTCCCCTGGTCGGGTCCACTTATGCAGCAGGCTCCAGGCTTTGTGGACATCCATGTTGGGCAACATGCCCAAAAAAAACACGACCCGTTTCCCGGCGCTGGGGATGGTGGAAAAATCCGCCCAGTGCGGTGGCCTCTGGAGCTGGTCCAGGTCCGCGACAATGGCCTGGGAATGTCGGGGGAACCATGGTTTTAAGACTCTCAAGCGCTAACGAACTGCTGCCATCAACCAGTTGCATCAGCCGGGGAGCTGTGCCTGAATGGAGGAGAAACGCCCTCTCCTTCTCCCCTCCTCCACAACCCAGAGACAACACAGAATAGGGAGTTTTCTCCAGGTGGATTCCAATATATTCAAAGATTTGAAGGTAAATATCCAGTAGGCCTCCATCGGGATTGGATGGAGCAAACCGGCGATGGACATCCAGCCAGCATTGAGCCTGGTGGCGACTCTGGTAGAGCAATCCCGCAGGTATGGAACCGGACTCCAGTGCGGCGTGCCTCACCGCATTCATGGACCAGGGATAGGCACTCGCATCCATGAGAAGGCTCACCGATTCAGGGTCCGTTTTCATGGATGATTTTTGTCCCACACCCGTATCATTGCCAACAGCAAAAAGTGTCCCACAGCCAGCATCGGGATCGCTTTCACAACCTGAAGGGAGGTTTGGTTTTTGAATTCCAGAATCAGAGGGACTGGGTGAACAATCTGAGCTGTTCCAGGAACTGCTGGTTCAGCACCGGGTCGGTAATGCCTTTGTCCGGAGAAAAATTTTCATTGAATGAGGGCAGAGAGAAGGAGGCGGTGATGTTAGCGCCGAGGCGTGGGAATGTGACTTTAGCCAGTTCAAAGACTGTGGAGGCACCTCTGGCTCCGGGCGAGGTGCTGAGCAGAAACATGGGTTTGTCTGACCACAGCCGGTATTCGAGACGGGAGACCCAATCAAAGATGTTTTTGAATGCGGCGGTGTAGGACCCATTGTGTTCAGCCATGGAAATGACAACACCGTCCGAGGACTTGATTTCCTGAAGGAATTTCCCGGCCTGATCCGGAATTCCGCCACCATTTTCCCGATCAACCGAATAGATCGGCATCTCAAAATAGTTGAGATCGAGAACATTTGACTGCACGCCGGGAACCTGCGAGGCCACATACTGGGCCCACTTTCTGTTGATGGATTGGCGGCTGTTGCTTGCGCCTGAAACGACCAGTTTTTTCATTGGCCAAGAATCCCAAAGATCCGGCCGATTGCAAGTATGGCGATCGGATGACTGTCAGAATTATTGTGGTGCGCGGACGCTGGTTGATTCACTGGTGGGGAAATCATCCGGCACCGGGTATGTGACCTGCCCGGTGGCCAGCCATTCCAGTGATCGGATCAGAACTGTCTGGAACCCAACGCATCGGAAGGCACTGTCGTCTCTTTGTCCAGGCCATATGTGACCGGGCAGAAAGGTCAGGACCTTTCCCTGGCCGAAGGGAATCCACCAGATTTGTGGCTCATGGAATCCGGTGCCCCCGGATTCACGGCTGGAATACGCGGTGGCCAGAAGATTGATGTTCCGGGCCGGGCCCCGCTGCCCATGGTAGAGTTCATCATGGGCATGCAGCCAACGTGCGGGCAACCCCATGAAAATCGGATTGTCCGCATCCCGGGTTTGAATGACCCAGTCATGCAATCCTCCGTGTCCTGCTCCCGGACCTTCGCCCGGCGGAAGCATCAGTTTTTCATCCTGATCATTCAGCCGCATTCCCCAACCATCGGAATGGCTCCTCCAGAGCAGGCCCACCATCTGCTCGTATTCATTCCAACCATTGAAGGCATTATTCGCCGCGTGAATATTTAAAACCGTCCCCCCATGGCGCACATATTCGATGAATCCACTGCGGACACTCTCTGGCCAGTTATCCCCATAATAATTGTTCAAAATGACATCATACTGATCAAAATGGGGATCCCAATCCATCCAGGCCGAGGCGGCGGCTCCAGAAGCGGGAGAAAAGAGAGTACGCGTCTCAAAGAGTGGACAGGGCTTCAGAATCTCCTCCAGCAATCCTGTGGTGCGCTGCCAATGATGATTATTCTGCCCACTCAGGATCAGCACCTTGACTGGCTGAGCTGCTTTTTCTTCAGCATTGCCCCAGTGGCCAACCACCAATGCCAATACCATTCCCATGAACCTTAGATTTTTCATCACCATGTGCTGTTTTATAAATATGAAATGCGATCACACTGATGCGGATCGGTGTGACTTTTCACCCCCGGCACTTTGATTCTGCCGGGTGGTGGATGCTCATTACTCATTCAAATTCCCATCTGGCTGTCAAATCATTTCAGGTTTCACGCATCAGGAACCATCACAATTTTCCCACGCAGACCATCCGGACGCTCCTGTTAGAAAAAAAACGGACTCTTATCACGATGCTCACACGCGGATTAAATGCTCTTGGAGTCGGGCATAGGAAGTAAGTATAGTTTGGTCCATCAAATCTGAAAATATGAAGAAACGAAGTTTGGATATGGGTCGATTCTGGATTTTCATTTTTATATTTCAAATGGGACTCGATCTATTGGGTGGGGTTGCTATTGAATACGAAGTGCCGGTTGATGGTGGGGTTTCGCTTGGGGTGTATGATAAAGAGAATCGTCTGGTGAGAACCCTTTTGACTGGAAAGCCCCATTCCACAGGTTCGTATACCCTGGAGTGGGATGGGAGGGATCGGTATGGAAATCCACTTCCAACTGGCAAATATCAGTGGAAGCTCCTGGCAACTAGGGGACTCAGATCAGAATTCATCACTCAGATTGGACAGAATGTGAATCCTCTCTGGGAAAAAGCCACAGGAAATCACGAGCCACCGCGGGCTGCATCCATAGATGCAAGTGGAATATACAGATTTGGTTCTGTCAATGAAGGCACTCATTCCGGGGTCAAGACAGATTGGGATGGAAGACACATCTGGACAAGTGACCGCCGATTGAAAGACCCATGGGTGCATGGCTCACTCACCACGGCTCTGGTGGGCAACAAATTGTTTGAGCTGATTCCCGACGGCACAGTCTATGGTTATGATTCATCCAATGGGGAAATTTTCACTGGGTCGGATGCGGAACCGGAACCCTGGAATTTCCGATGGAAGGGATTTCAGGCTCCGGGTGCCTCATCCGATGAAGAACGGCGTGCACTCCACATCAAATTCAGTCCCAGCGACCTGGTCGGACACGCCTCCAGTCATTTGCTGGTGGCTGGGTATCCCCAGTTCAATGCCATCTGCTGGTTTAATGCAAAGAACGGGGAATTGGTGGATACGATCGAGAATATACCGGCAATGCTTGGTTTGGCGATGGGTGAGAATGAGACGGTTTTTGTGGTTTCGGACAATGCCATCATCTCACTGGATCGGAAGACAAGATCTCCCCGTGTCATAATTTCCCGCGATCAGTTGGATGCCCCGGTGTCGGTGTGCGTTCATCAGGATTCTGGCGATATCCTGGTCGCTGAAAACAATGAACTGCGGGGATATATGTCCTCCACGACAAGGCACTGCCAGGTCAAAAGATTCACTAAAACCGGAGAATTAATTCAGATGTATGGCAGACCCGATGGGCGGCAGGACGGGGTGTATTTTCCGGAGGACTTCAGGGGAATAACCAATATCGAAGCCACTGCGGGCGGGGGGTTTGTCATCACCGAGGGCAAGCATACACCGCCCCGCAGAACCGCCTGGTTTGATCATAAAGGGGAATGCATCAAGGAGTGGTCCGGAGCACAGCACTATGGGATCATCGCTTGCCCGGAACCAAATAATCCATCCTATGTCTGGTTCAGAGCTAATGCAGATCCCCCGGCATTGGTGCGGTGCCACATCGATTACGAAACAAAAGCGTGGAAAGTCGTCGAAATATACCAGGATGTATTTGCACAGAATCAATATGCCCATGTGCCTCTGGTGCCCTATGTCATGGAAAGTATGGGGGTGGTTTATATACATGGCGGCGGGGTGCAGACGGCAGGTATGACACTGTGCCGGTATGATCCGACCACTCAGAAGCTCAGACCCTGCAATGCCAGTGAAACTCAATCCACAGAAGCCGGAAGAATGAGTTATTTATGGAATGATCTCAACGATGATGGCTTGGCCACGGACAATGAGGTGGAATGGCTGGAAAGGAACAAGCTCGGGGGGGCGCTGGTGAAGGAGGATTTCACCCTGTTGACAACGCCGTCCGCGACGGCCTATCAGCCGGGTCACATCCTGAAGCCAACAAGCATGACTTCCGGTGGAACCCCCATCTATGATTGGGATCAGGCCCAGCCACTTATTCCATGGAAAGAAAATGGTGCCACTTACTTTCCAAATGATTATTTAAAGTCTCCTGATGGGAGCTGGTACGCCTGTTATTCAAGCAGTGTCAGCAACCCGCATGAGGGCCATGAGAACCATGGTGCGTGGTATTATAATTCGTGCTCAGCAATCGACAGGCTGGTGAAGTGGAACAAGGACTGGCAGCCAATCTGGAGCGTGGGAAAACACAGCCCGGACAATGATCATGAAATCGGATCCACTTCCATGCCCCGGGGACTGGTTGGGCACACGCGCCAATTTATTATCTGGGCTGATGCTTCTGATGAAGAACTGGTGCGGCCAACGGTCTGGACTGACGATGGATTGTATGTGGATGAATTATTGAGAGTGCCAATCGACACAATCCCCAAACTCAAACACGGAGTTGATAATTCCAATGAATACCCATTGGGACATCTATATGATGATCCATTGTCCGGTGCGGTGTATTTTTATGCATTGAGTTCAGCGGGTGGTTCACCAATATATAAAATCACCGGGTGGGATAACTGCTTTCATGATCATGGCACAATAGACCTGACAGATCAGGCATCACCCGGCATAACACGCAACGGATCCGGGCTTCTCGCAGAATATTTCAACAACAGCCATTGTTCCGGAACACCGGCAGTCATTCGCAGGGACAAATTGGTTTATTTCCACTGGTTGGATGGCCTGGACGTATTGCCTGAAGGCATCCATAAAGAGGACTTTTCCTGTCGATGGTCAGGTCAGATAGAAACTCCGACATCTGAGAATTACCGGTTTATATTCGAGTCAATGACACCGTGGCGCGGGAATGGATGGGGAACACCTGGTCGCCCACGCTGGGTGAAACTCTGGATTGGGGGAAACCTCGTCCTCGATACTCTATCCGGCTTGCAGACGCCCACCACTTATGCCTTTCCCGGAAGCTATCAGGGAATATACGGCGAGATTCCATTGGTGGCCGGACAGAGATATGACCTCCGACTGGAATGCAGTTTCTCCGGAAATGCCGTGGCAAAACTCTGCTGGGAAACGCCCGCTCTCGACCGATTGGCCATTCGGACCGAATACCTGCACCCGGATCCGGGGCCAACTCATCCAATCACAAAAATATCCCCGGGAAGCACAGATGTGCTTGCCTCCATCCATTTTGATAGTCCGGAAGGCAATCTGGATTGGAGTGCTCACAGGCCGGGGGTTTTTGGCCGGATGACTGGAAACTGCCGACGGGTGCCTGGGGTCTCGGGATCCGGACTGGAGATGGAATCCCATGGGCCATTGGATCCGGCAGTATATCCTATCGATGAGGCACTGGCTTTGCCGGATGGCGATTATTCGATTTCATTCTGGTTCAAATCGACCTCAGCGGAGGCCAGATTATGTGAGGCACGGCGTTATACAAGTTACAACAATCAATGGAGTGATCATGTGGTTTCCATTGTGAATGGCCAGGTGTATTTCCTCCTGAGTGGAGACTCCCCGCTGGTCTCAAGCAAAACATATAACGACGGACACTGGCACCATCTTTCCACATCAGTGGGACCAAATGGGCAGAAATTGTATATTGACGCTCAACTTGTCGGCACAGGCAATTTATCCAAGCGGACCAGATCCAGCAATCGTCTCGGACTGGATTCTCGGTCCGGGAACGATTCAATCCACCGTGGTTATTGAATGAATTGCTGGTGCATAACCATGTCCTGACTCAGGCGGAAATCCTGAAACTAAACGAGGCTGTAAAAAATAAGCTCTGAACAATTTGGGGAATACTCGGACCGCAGCTTGGGTTCATTGGGCGATCCCGCCAACTGGTGCCTGTTTTTTTCATGGAATGGCCATCCTGTGCAAGCGCCATGGAGCATTGTCAGTGATTGAGGAGTGTGGTCATTGAGAATCGGGAATCGGCTTCCTCACTCAGTGACCATCTGTGTCAATTGAAGTCTGAAGAATAGTGCATCCGGCTGGACGCCTGTGATCTGGGGTGTGATCTCGAGGACTGTTCCTTCTTCGACTGGAGTGGATGTGAAGGCAACGGTGGTGCCGTTGGCACTTCCACCGTCTTGATGCCATGCCCTCAAGTCGGACGACCATTGATAGACCGCCAGGAGCGATACGTCTGGTTCAGGGCTTTGTCCATGCCGGAGCTTCCGTTGGGAGCACCCATGACCGGGACCAGACCTGGGCTGGGTCTCGCCGGGCTGGTGCCGAGATAGCGTTCAAGACCGTTGGGCACACCATCGCCATCGGGATCACGGCGGAACCCGGTTTCTGAGATCGGGATCGAGCCGGGACCAGACTCAGTGAGGCTGGCGATCCAATCATCATAAGTGTCGGCGATCACGGGCACGGATGTTTCGAGGTATTCATGAATTTCGGGAGTGGGACAACCATCGGACAGCTCCAGGTCGCCATCCAGGTTACCATCCCGGTCGACAACCGCATACTGCAGGTTTGCCCAATCATTGTGACCCTTCATAGTATCATTGGGTGTCGCCTGATCCACTCCCGGAAAGCCAGCAGCCGTGCCAATAAAATTCAAATCCGCCTGCACATTACCGCTGAAGGCTCTGTCGTGATTGAAATCGACACGCGATCCATTGAGCCTGGCCAGTCGCATGACCCGCCGTCCCGCAGGTCCGGTGCCGTAGGGCATCAGGAAGTTGCGGTACTGGGTGGAGTTGATACCCTTGAGTTCATCGAGTGAGCGTTCATCGAGATCCGGCAGGGCCTCGCGGCTGTAGTCGAGCTTCCAGAATCGGGCACTCCAGCGATGTGGGTGGCTCAATGAATAATTCATGATACTTGGATAATTGGGTTTGCCTTGCCAGGATCTTTGTTCGTGACCGATGACCTCATCAAAGCCACCTCCGTGGTGAAGCCCGAGGGTGTGTCCCAACTCGTGCATGAAGGTGGCGGCCTGGTCTTCGGCGTCGCGATAGCCATCGCTCATCGTCTTTCCGCCCAGATTGATCACAAAGTCATTCCCACCGATCTCCCCTTTGCCCAGATATCCCGGCAGCGGCTTCCCTTCGGGGGAGGTTCCAAAATCCACAAAGGCATAAATCATGGCATAGCGGAACGCAAGGCGCTTGGCAGCAAGTATGTGCTCCGCATTGGTGGGATGGTCCCTTTGGGCTTGCGTGCCGAAATGCCGGGGTTTGGTGACCAGGCGGAATCCGTGAGGCATATCCAGGATGGAACTGACACCTTGCTCGGGAATGATGCCGGTTTCATCGATTTCCAGATGCAGCTGGATCCCGGTGGTTTTATCGGGATTCTGCACTGGGGCGTTTCTGAATGCTTCGACCACCATGGGCAAGGATCTGGGATTTATCGGCGTTTGAGCCAGAGTGGCATCGACTTCCACAAACAAATCCTTGTGATCCGGACGGGCACCCAGAGCAAACAGGTCGAGATCGATAATGCCATCCCCATTGACATCGATGCCACCACCTTCGGATTCCCACTCGTCGAGGAGCCCGTCTCCATCCCGGTCACCCGTTCCCGATCCAACCCGGGAGGCCATCGCATAGCCGTTCCGGCCATCTTCAAGCGTGTAGAAAAACAGAAATTTTCTCAGGTCTTTGGTTGAATTTTCCGGCCCAGCGACTGCGATCGCATTCACATTCACGACTGCCGATCCAAAAAGGCTGTCGGCCACGGCAATCACGCGGTCTGCTTCCGCATCCGGACCGGCGATCAGGCCGTTGTTGGTTGAGAATGCGATGCGCCTGGCGGAATCCCAACCCAGCAGCAAAAGCGGAGTCGAGGTCCCAAAACCAAGCGATGAGACCAGAACCTGCTCACCCCCCGTGGAAGTTGTCCGGATCAAATCGCGCTGGATCACTTGAAATCCAGAAAACCGGTCCCGCAAAAACAAGGCTTCACCCGCGTCATTATACAAATAGTGGGCATCCCGAGGGGAGGAGATGAATGGAATCTGGAATCCTTTCGCAAACGTTCCCGACACCAGAGCCTTCTGCTCCGCACCGCTGGTTGAGAGCGACCAGGTCGATTTCGTGGGCGCTCCGCAGCTCACAACCTGTCCATTCTCGTCAAAAAATTCAGTGTCCTCAAAGCGGTAACGCATGAACAGTGCATTTCCTTTGGCATTGGGAACAGCATGAGTGCGGCCTGCCTCGCCACAATTAAGTGACTGGGGACCGAAGCCCTGGGGCAGGCGCACGAATGTGGATCCATCCGTCAGAATCGCGTTGGAATCGCGGAATGGTTCCCGCAGATCCTCAACGATCCAGCGTCCATCACTGGTGAGGTAATCGAGTTGATGCACAAAGTCCCGATCATCCGGCAGCATTCGCGTGATTTCACCCTTGTCCCAACGGAGCACAGCCGCAGCTCCCCCCACATTCTCAATATCCACCTGAATCAACACCCGCCCATTCGGGTCAATCCGCACATTCTCCACGAAAAATCCCATGGTGCCCAGTCCACCAGGCAGATCTTCACCGGTCAATGCGATGGGCACTACCGCCGCATCAGCAGACTCTTTATAATAAACTCCAGACTCAATCCGGTTGAATTCCGCATCAATCCGCTCACCCGAGAATGCCACACTGCCATCATTGCCAATGGAAAGGATCCCAGGACGCAGTCCCGGATCGAGAGTCAACTCTGCAAAATTCCAATCCTCAGGTGCGCCAGAGGCAATCATCAGGCTCAACAACCACAAACAGGCACTTCTCTTCATGGATCCTTGTGCGGCCAATAAATCGATCTTCATGAACTTTAAAATCAGGGATTTTATGAGTATATGCAATGCAAGTCGCGGCGACCCTGATGAATGGGTTCTAGAGCAATTTGGAAAAACAGGTGCCAGCCAATAGCTGAACTGTCTTGGAGATGAAAGAAATTTTGATGAGCACCCTCAGAAGAAGGAGAAACAAAACGGAGTTTGAATTCTGGAAAAGCAGGCGGGCAACCGGATGGGCGATGGATTTAAACCTATTCTTCAGCAATGTGAGCGATTGCCTCATTGGCAGCACGGCGTGTGTTCAGACTCAACATGCGGGCTTTTTCCAAATGAGGAATGGCTGATTGTGCTGACCTGCCCATTTCCCCTAATGCATGACAGGAAAACACGCGAACTTCGTTGGCCGGATTTTCCAGGCTGAGAATAAGTGTCTCAAGAACTTGATCAGCATCACCTGTGAGTTTGTATATGGAGCGGGCAACCACCACTTTGAGCCACCCAGGGTAATCGCCAGAAAGAATGGTTCTCAGGAATGGCAATGACACCATGGAATGAGGAGCAAGTTCACCCAACAACCAAGCCGATGTCATGCGTGGATTAAAGGTATAATAGAAGAGCCCGAAGCGGCGGATGGGAGATATAATGGCAACCCCACTCCCCGCGCTGTTGGACAGGACATCGATGAGAACAGGAATTGCAAGGTCGGCAGAACCACCTGTTTTCACCAGGGCAGCGGCGGAGATGGCTCGAACTCCCGCATCTTCATCCTCGAGAAGCGGGACCAAATATGGAACAGCCCCGTTGGCAGCTTGTCCCATGTTCATCAAAGTCCATAAGATAACGGCCTTCTCTTGAGCACTTGAAGTATTCAGGATTTCAAGGAGTGCGGGAATAGCAGGAGCTGCCACTGGGCCCATTTCCTTAAAGGCGCCCAATAGGTTGCCCAACATTTTTCCCCGGACTTGTGGATTATTCAGCACATCCACCAATACCTGCAGCGCAGGCGCCGCGTCTGCCCCCATGACTCCAAGAGCTGCAAGTTCATTGAATGGGGGCTGAGAGGGGTTTCCATAATCAATTGGCAGTATGGATGTGATAATGCCTTCCGGGTAAGATGTGGTGGTGTAGATGGCGAGCGCGGCGGACTGGCGCATTCCGGGATCAGAAACAAACTGACGAATGACAGGTGCCACTTCGGGATCATTCGGATTGATGGAGAGTGCCGCCTCGATAGCAGGGGATTTATTTGAGGCGTTGGTGCTGGAAAGATACATAAGGATCGATGGCAACGCCAGATGTGCCTCGGGTCCGAACTCGCGCAATGATTGAAGCGCGTTCACCCTGACCGTGTCGAAATCATGAGGACGGGGCGGGATGCTCCGCACAGAAGCGGGCAATTGGGACCAGATCCGTCGATAAAAGGAGGTCCACCGGGTTTCCTTAGCCTCAACATGTTTAATAAGAAAAGGAATGGCGGCTGGACCGATCCGGGCGATCCCCTCGCCAACCTCCAATCGCCCGGAACTCTGAAGCCACTCGGTCAAAGTCATGCCCATACAGACAGGCTCAGCAGATCGGGATGATTTAAGCAATAAGATGACCACCAGACCTGAAACGATAACTGCAGAAAATATGATGGCGGGGAGAAGACTTTTGAAAGTTTTCCGTTTCATTATTTCGCCACTTTATATTCAGCCAGGTCGTGGTCAAAGGAATTGTGATGCCCTGCCTTTTTGAATCAACCTGTCATCGCCGCTGGGCATAGTCATTTAATGAGCAGAATGAGCTGACTGTGCCACGGCATGGACGGATATCGCGAGGAATGAGGCCTCAACTGCTGGGCTGGTTCAGGTTGGGTTGGAAGGGGGGGCTTGGGGTGGATTTGCGGGGAGGATTTTGAGCAGCCACAGGGGTTTGATTGTGAGGAACAGGACTTGGAGGAACGTCCAGCGAGAATGTTTCTGACAAACAGGATCAGAGTGAGACCGGTGATGAGAATGGCGACCAGGGTTTGAAGGGATTCAGGCATGGGATGGAGGTGGGTTGGAGAATTATGAGAAGCCTAAAGCGCGACCGATCTGGAAAACGAGGAGGGCCATGATATAGGCGGTGGCAGTCATGTAGACGATCTGGAATATGGGCCATTTCCAGCCACCGGTTTCGCGTTTGACGACAGCGACGGTGCTGAGGCATTGCATGGCAAACACGTAAAAGACCATGATGCCCAGGCAGACGAGCGGTGTATAAAGCGGTGGACCATCCGGGGTGCCATCGCGGGTTTCCATGGCGAGTTTGTCCCGCACCTGCTTCCGGGTAATCGCCTCGTCATCGGATTCCTCAACCGAATAAATGACCGCCATAGTGGAGACAAATACCTCCCGTGCGGCAAATGAGGTCAGGAGGCCAATGCCGATTTTCCAATCGTATCCCAATGGGCTCACAACCGGCTCGATGATTTTCCCCAGCCGGCCAGCCAGTGAGTACTCCAGTTTCTGGGCGTCAGTGGGTGGATTTCCGGATTGAGATTCCGGGAATTTGGGCCATGTGGTTGCCGCCCACATGAGGATCGTTAATCCCAGAATGATGGTGCCGGCTCGACGGATGAATATCTGAGCGCGCTCCCAGAGGAACAGTCCCACGGATTTCCATCGGGGCATTCTATAGGGAGGCAATTCCAATAACATGGGTGATGCCTGCCCCTTGGCGAGAAAATGCCGGAAGATCCAGGCAAAGGCAAAGGCTCCGATGGTGCCGAGAAAATACATGAGAAACATCAATCCCACCTTGACCCAGATGGACATTTGTTCCTCAGGCACCATGGCGGCGATCATGAGCAGGTATACGGGGAGCCGCGCGGAGCAACTGGCCAATGGGGCCACCAGGATAGTGATCAGCCGGTCTTTCGGGTTTTCAATAGTGCGGGCGGCCATCACTCCAGGCACAGCACAGGCATACGAGCTTAATAATGGAACAAAAGATTTGCCATTGAGCCCCACACGACCCATCAAACGATCCATCAGAAAAGCCACCCGGGCCATGTAGCCAGTCTCCTCCATGATCGATATGAAAAAAAACAGAATCAGAATCTGCGGGAGAAAGATGACAATCCCTTCCAGACCGGAGAGCACACCATCGGTCAGCAAGTCCCGGAGGTCCCCCGCTGGCATCAGATTGACCACCTGGTCACGCAGCCAACTCATCAATGACTCGATCATTCCCATGGGGATCTGAGCAAAACTGAAGATGAGGAAAAACATGGAAAAGAGCATTCCCGCGAGAATCACCCATCCGAGGACAGGATGCAGAAGCCATCTGTCAATGCGGTCGGTGGTGACAGCCGAATCCGAAATGACCTCCCCACGGCGGACAGTCTTTTCCACAATGGTTTCAATCCAGTCGTAGCGGTTGCTGACAAGTCGATCCTCCCAGCCAGCTTCCAAAGCAGTCAGTTCGTTTTTCACCTGACGCACGAAGGAAAGTTGCTCAGGATTGAACCCGAAGTGCTCGGAATCATGGTGTGAGACCAGGTACAGGAGTCGGAGAATGCCATTGCCGGACTGGCACAAACCCAGTTTTTCCGCTTCGGGAATCCGCTGATCCAGCAGGGTGCCGATCTGGGACGGAAGCGCCATGTGCTGAGGGGACCCATATTCCTTGGCTGGATTCCCCTGATTGAGCACACGGGAGATCCCGATTTTCAGTTCGGTCATGCCTTGATTCCGGCTGGCATCCATCAGGACCACCGGGGCACCAAGGAGCGACTCCAGTTTTTCAGTATCGATGACGATTCCCGCGTTGCGGGCCACATCCATCATATTGAGCGCGAGAATGCATGGCATGCGCAACTCAATAACCTGAGTCGCGAGGTAGAGGTGTCGGGCTAAATTGCTTGCATCCAGCACGAGGATCACGAGGTCAGGATGGTCGAGCTGAGGGGAATGACTCATCAGTGCATCCCGGGTCACCGCCTCATCCGGAGAACGGGCACTTAAACTGTAGGTCCCAGGCAGATCAATCAATGTCAGCTTCTCCCCATGCTGACTGAAGAACGTGCCAGCCTTGCGCTCAACCGTGATGCCCGGATAGTTTCCCACCTTCTGCCTCAATCCAGTCAAGGCATTGAAAATGGTGGTTTTTCCAGCGTTCGGGTTTCCTACCAACGCGATAGTCAGATCTCTTGTCGACATTTCATCGGGCCGCTTGGAATTCATAGATGGAAACTCAGGTCAACTCAACCTCGATTTGTGAAGCATCGGACTTCCGGACGGACAGGAAGGATCCCCGAACCGCCACCTCAAGCGGGTCCCCCAGAACGTTCCGGCGGACGATGTGCACCCGGGTGCCCGGAAGCAGACCCATTTCCCGCAACCGGACCAGATTTGGCTGACCGGTTGGCATATCCTTGATGCGGGCCGGAACCCCGTCAGCTAAATCAGAAAGATATTGTTTCACCACAATCCGGATCAATGAGAGCGGGACACCAACACCGAATTGGCGAGTGAATGACTCAATCCAATGCGACACCCGAACACCTGACATACAATGGCGCCGCCACGATTGACAACTTGGACTTCCGCGTTTTCACAGAGCCCCATTTCGCGCAATTTCTGGCAACTCTGCGCCGATCCACACAACTCACATATGCGCACTCTCGACCCACATGGCGCCTGATTCAGATGAATGAGCCCGGAGGCGGGATCCGCCGCCCGGGGTTTCCGATTCCAAATTCTGCTGAACCAATGTGCCGTCATAACAGGAACAAGTTGCCATAATTGTCGGGAATGTGCTCCCGCCGGATTGTCATTCTTTTGCCCCATCTTGTCCTGGTGACGATGGCGCGGGAACCGTCCCACCGCGGGCATGTGCGACAATATGTCACAAAATTCATTTCAGCGCAGCTGCCAGACGCGGATGAGGGCTTCGCGGACGATTTCGCGGGACATTTTGGATGTGCCGTGGAAGCGGTCGGTGAAGATGATGGGCACCTCGGCGATACGGAAGTTGGATTTCCATAATACGTGGGTGAGTTCGATCTGGAAGGAGTAGCCATTGGATTTGATGCTGTCGAGGTCGATGGCTGCCAGGGCGTCTCTGCGGAAAAGTTTGAATCCACCGGTGGGGTCATGGAATGGCATGCCGGTGATCCATTTGACGTATTGGGCTGCGGCGAGGCTGAGCATGAGCCGGTTGAGCGGCCAATTGATCACCCGGATACCGTTGGTGTAACGCGAACCCAGAACCAGATCCGCATTCTGTGCAGCTTGAATAAACGATGGAATGTCGCGTGGATCATGCGACAGATCCCCATCCATTTCCATAATGTAGGGGAATTTCCGTTCCAAGGCCCAGCGGAATCCGGCGATGTAGGCTGACCCCAGACCGGATTTGCTTTCGCGGTGAAGGACATGGACCCAGGGACGGGATTCACGCAGATTTTCCGCGATCTGCCCGGTGCCATCGGGAGAATTGTCATCCACAATGAGTAGATCCACTGGACATGGCAGGGATTCAAGTATGTCAACCAACTTGGGAAGGTTCTCCTTTTCGTTATAAGTTGGAATGATGACTGCAACATCTGACTGCATGGTCGTGAGTGGTTATGGGTTGAAACAGTTTATGAAATTGGATGGTTTACCAGGGCAAAGCAATTCAGGGGGCACTCCCGGCAGACAGGCTGCCGGGGGCGGCAAAAGTTTTTGCCAATCATCACCAGTTGAGCATGAAAATCCCGGTAATAATCGACCTGGCTCAGTGTGGTCGGGGCTGCCACTGAACAGATCCTCTGCAGCGTGGCATAGTCAGCATCGGGGTGGCACCATCCATGGCGGGAGAAAATCCGGCGCGTGTAGGCATCCACCACGAAGATGGGGTGCTGCCCGGCATAGAGCAGGATGCTGTCCGCGGTCTCCGGGCCAATGCCGGGGATGGCCAGTAACCGGCGACGAACATCGGCGGTATTCCCAGCGAGAAACTGCCCGATGGACCCATCCCAGGAA
>JAJOIW010000107.1 GCA_021209225.1 Verrucomicrobiota bacterium | reverse complement strand
CTGCTTGGAGTGTTGAGCTATCATCCCTTACCTGGGCTTTGTTCTGAGCATTCTCCCTGCGGTTTTCATTGCCATTGTCCAGTACGGGGATCTGTGGCACCCATTGTTGACCGTGCTGGTCTTCCTCATCGTGCAATTTGCTGAAGGCATGTTTATCTCACCCAAAATCATTGGCGACCGGGTGGGTCTTCATCCCCTCACCATCATTCTGGCTGTGTTAATCGGCACAACCCTTATGGGTGGCCTGTTGGGTGCAGTTTTAGCCATTCCTCTGACCGCCGCTGGGCGGGCGATTCTCATTCGTTACGTCTGGAAACGCGATCCATCCCAGGATCTGACCACGGCAGTTGAGGATGGATTTCAGGAGGACTTTCATTCCACCCCACCAAACCATGGGAATTAAAAAAAGTCAGTTCGAAGAACTGCAGAAGCGACTGAAAAGCAAACTGGTTCAGGGAAATGAAGTGGACTCAGTGGCCCCGCGTCCCTTTGATCCGGCAGCAGCCGTCATTTTGGGAATCGACCCATCCCTGCGTGCCTCCGGATTTGGAAAGATCCGGCTGGCTGGCCGAACCATGAAAGCCATCGATTATGGGGTGATTGAATGCCCCAAATCCTGGCCCAAATCCCGATGTTTAGGTGCCATTTTGCTGGGTATGGAACGATTGCTTGCGGAGGACCCACCGGATTGTTGTGTTTTTGAGGGCCTGTTCTATTCACAGAATTTAAAGACTGCGATCATCATGGGTGAAGCCAGAGGTGCCTCGCTGGCGGCTGCCGGATCCAGAGGAATTGACTCATACGAATTGGCTCCCAGGAAAGTGAAGCAAGCCCTGGTTGGATTCGGTGGAGCCCAGAAATCAGCCATCGCCAAAATGGTCCAGCGCCTGCTTTCCCTTGATCAGGAGCCCATGCCGGATGCCGCGGACGCCCTGGCCATCGCCATCGCATTTGCCTTTGAACATTCCGGCGTCATTCTCCACCCGCCAGTCAGGATTTAGCAGACTTCCGGGAATGTCGCCTCCGCTTTGCTGCCGGATTTTTTCCTGGCGGCGCGAGGAAGTGTCTGGTCAAGGCCTGGCCGGTCAGAGATCCCCTGGAATGAATTAAATCCTCCGGTTCCCCCTCAAAAACAACCTTTCCACCGCCTTCTCCCGCTTCAGGTCCCAGATCAATAACCCAGTCAGCTGCCTGAATGACTTCCTGATTATGCTCAATCAGGATCACCGTATGCTTCTGGTCCACCAACTTCTGCAGAAGTTCCACAAGTTGTCGAATGTCCTCAAAATGCAGTCCTGTCGTGGGTTCATCAAAAATAAATAATACCCGACTCTCTCCCGCGGAATGTTTTTTTGACGGGGTCGGCAGTTCATTCAAATGCCTGACCAGTTTCAATCTTTGCGATTCCCCACCGGACAAAGTATTGATGGGTTGGCCTAACTTCAGGTACCCCAGGCCAATGGCTGCCAGCGGTCTCAAACATTCCTCCGCCTGCCTGGCATGCCGGGAATCAGGAATCCCCTTGAGAAAGTCCATCGCATCATCAATGGTGGCGTCCAGAAAATCCGCTATATTCCAGCTCAATCCGCCCGATTTGAGTGCCACCTCGAGAATGTGCGCCCGGTACCGCCGCCCATCGCAGTCCGGGCATTTGACGTACACATCACTCAGAAACTGCATCTCAATTTTCTCATATCCAGCCCCTGTGCATTTTTCACACTGGCCTTGTGGGGAATTGAAACTGAATGCGCTGTGACTGAGATCATTCCCGCGTGCGTCCGGGGATTGGGCCATCAGTTTTCGGATGGGTTCGAAGGCTTTTGTGTAGACAGCCGGGTTGGATCGGGGGGTTTTTCCTAAAATTGATTGGTCGACAAAAAGCACATCCGTCAGGGCATCGAATCCTGCAATGGCCAGCCCATCTGTGGGGGCCATGTCATCCACGCCGGCCTCGGAGACCTCGTCCACATCCGAATCAGGTTTTATCCCTTCAGCGAGGGCAGGGAATCTTCCAGTGGCTGCCAATGCCGGGATGAGGCAGCGGCGGATCAGTGTCGTCTTCCCACTCCCGCTCACTCCGGTGATGGCGATCAGCTTCTCAAGTGGGAACTCCACAGTGAGATTCTTTAAATTGTGCACCGATGCCCCCATGAGCCGCAATCGGGGGGGGCTGAGATCCCGATTCCGATCTCTGTGCCTTCCGGGGGAAAGTCTTTCTTCCGGACAGATATTGGCCGGTCAGAGAATGTTCAGATTTTAAAAGGTCCTGATAGTTTCCCTGAAATTGAATGTTCCCACCCAGAGATCCATTGCGTGGCCCGATATCGATGATTTCATCGGCGGCTTCCATGACCATCGCCTCATGTTCCACCACAATCACTGAATTCCCCTGGTCCCGCAGATCCTTGAGAATTTGTATCAGCCTCGCCGTATCCCTCGGATGCAGCCCCACACTCGGTTCATCCAATATGAATAGGGTATTGACCAGCCGCGATCCCAGGCAGGTCGTCAGACTGACCCTTTCCGTCTCACCCCCACTCAAGGTCCGTGTCGGACGATTCAACTGGAGGTATCCCAAACCAACCTGATTCAAATAAAACAGCCGCCGATGAACCTCTTCAGCCGCAAGTCGCACCGGATTGGTGGAATCCCAATCATACCGGTCAAACCACTTGCTGGCCTCATCCAGTGCCTGGTTGACAGTCAAACAGAGAAACTCACTGATATCCAGTCCCCGATGGCCAGGCATTCCTCCCGCCAGAAAATTCAAGGCTTCCGGTTTGAGTCGCTTTCCCTGGCACGCACCACATGGAATATAGACCCGGTATTTCGACAGGAGAACCCGCACATGCATCTTGTAGGACTTCGTTTCCAGCCAATCGAAATACCCCTTGATCCCATACCAGCAATGGGGCCATTGGCTTTGTTTTCCGCCCTTGCCGTATCCCGGTTCTCCCTCAATCACCAGTTCCCGCTGATGTTGCGGCAATGCCCTGAAGGGCAACGACATATCAATGCCCGAGCGCTTGCAGAAACGCTCCAGATCTTTCTGGCAGTCCGCACTCATGCCACTCCGCCACGGCTTCACCGCTCCATCCTTCAGACTCAAGCCCGGATCGGGTATCGCCAATCGATAATCAATCCGGATCACCCTCCCGAATCCATTGCACTCCGGACAGGCTCCACTCGGATGGTTGAAGTTGAATAAGGACGGCCGGGCAGGAGGACTTTGAAATCCACACGTCCCGCATGTCTGATTGCGTGAATACGCTTTGTGCCCGTGGTATTCATCCTTCTCCGCGTTTTTTATCCTCTCATAAAGAACAATGCGTCCTTTCCCGTAATGAAAAGCCTGACCGCAGGATTCCAGAAATCGATTCCGATGGGCTGGTTCTATTTTCAGCCTGTCCTGCACAATCATGAGTTTTTCCAACTCAGTCAGGATGGTGGGATTGTCCTGAATTCTTTCCACGGAGCCACATTGCCTTTGGCGGTCCAGGTTCAGAAATCTGTGAAATCCCTGTCTGTTCAGGTTCTGGATGATCTCCTCCACTGGTATCTGGGAAGGCTTCGGCAGTTCAAATGCCAATAACAATTCCTTATCCTTCGCCGTCCTGAGCAGTTCATCCCAGATCCGGCCCGGATGATCATCTCGGACCGGTTCGTCGCAGGCAGGGCAGATCAATTCCGCAATCTGAGGCCACAACACCTTCAAATAGTCCGCAATCTCCGTCATCGTCCCCACTGTCGATCGCGTGCTCTTCACACTATTGCGCTGCTCTATGGCGATGCTCGGGGGAATGCCCCGAATGCGCCCCACCTTCGGCTTGTCCATCCGGTCGAAAAATTGCCGGGCATAAGGAGTGAAGGTCTCCACATATCTACGTTGCCCCTCAGCGAAAAGCGTATCAAATGCCAATGAACTTTTCCCTGATCCACTCATCCCCGTCACCACCACCAGCTTGTTCTTCGGTATCTTTAAATCAAATCCCTTCAGATTGTTCTGAGAAACCCCCTCCAGTTCAATGTAGCCTTCCTGCCAGCGCATATTTCGTCCCCTCTTGTAATCCGTCTCCCGCCACTCTGCAAACCTCCTTCCCACCCGCAGGCATATTTTCCACCCACCTCACACCAGAAACCTGTCTCAGCCTCCTAAACCCCTTCCTTCGAATCACCTCGATAAAAAAAATTAAAAAAAGGGGTTGACCCAATTTCTCAAATGGCCGATGATTACCACGTCAGGGAAATTGCAACCTGAAGGATCTGAATTATGAAAAAAGCTTTATTTACAGCCGTATGTGCTTTCTGCGCCATTTTCAGCGCTCAAGCAGTCACCCAGCTCGAATACAATATCGGTGCTCTGACAAGCCCTGTTGCCTTTCCGGTAGCTCCATCCGTCAACACTCTGAACGCTGGAAGTCTTACTTTCGTTGGCACTCCAAACTTCGCCGCATTTGATGGTCAAGCCACCACCACTGGTTGGCAGACTGCTGCCAACGTAGGCGCCGTCAATGTGAATGGGCCACAGATGTACACCTTCACCATCAATCCATCTCTTGCCACAGATTTCTCTCAGGCCACCATTACCTTTGGCGCCTCCTCACAGCTTGATGGAAACATGGCTGTCTACGCCAACAACACCCTGATAGGCAATGATTTTATCGGTGCCAACTCAGCCAAAAACGTATCTTTGAGTCTTTCCTCTTTGGGTACTGTCAACGGACCCGTTCAAATCAAAATCATCGGATGGGGAACCGTGGATCCTGGATTCCTTGGTTTGGACCAGAGCATCGTCCAAGGTCAGTCCAACCTGATCATCGATATTCCTGCTCAAGCCCCAGTGCCAGAGCCACATGAATATGCCATGATTGCTGGCTTGGGTCTTGTAGGATTTGCAGTTTATCGCCGCCGCCGCATGGCAGTTCAGGCCTAATCTTATCCCTGACAAGTATTCACGATCTTTCTAAGCGCGGGTAACCGCGCTTTTTTTTGTTTTCGTTTTTCAATTTTGTTGGGCTGGACATATTTGAGCTAATTTTACTGAGAATAGCTGTTTTTAAGATGATTGAAATTCACAATAAGCAGGAATTGTTTGACTACATTTCGTCCAAACAGTCATTGATGGGGGTTGCAGTGCAGGGAGTTAACCTGGAGCAGGAGGAGGAACTGATTCAGGGCGTGGAAGTTGAAGAAAGCTTTTTCTTGGATGTGCGATGAGTCACCGGATGTTAAACGACATCCTGCAACGCGGTGGCTATGTTGTTCTGAATCCACCTAATCTTCCGTATGAACCCTTCAGAAATTCGCTTTACTCGCGCGATGAGTTATTCAACGGATTCCGGGATGCGGATCCATGCAGTTATTGTGAGGCGGTGGATGCGCGGGTTTACAGCGATTGGAAGCTCCATGGGGGCGCCGTAGTCAGTTCCTTTGTTCATGGCATGTTCCAGAGAATCCATGACCAATCCATAACGGACGCCCTGCATGAATTCCTGGATGAGCAGGATTGCCGCAAGGTGGTCGCCGTGATGGGCGGGCATTCCATGCGCCGCACTGATGCACGTTACCGGGATGTTGTTTATTTATCCAGGGCACTTACGAAGTCCGGGTATTTATTGGTGAGCGGTGGGGGACCTGGGGCGATGGAAGCCACTCATTTAGGGGCCTTTCTGGCCCATGTTCCGGATCCTCAGGTGGATGGGATTATTGAGTTTTTATCCCAGGCACCCAGTTATCGTGATTTGACCTGGCTTTCATCCGCATTCCAGGTGATCAGGAGAATCACCGGCGGGTCGCATGAAAGCGGAATCAGCCTGGCGATTCCCACATGGCACTATGGACATGAGCCTCCAACGCCATTTGCTTCCCATATTGCAAAATATTTCTCGAACAGTATCCGCGAGGAAGGACTTATCACCGTGGCCATGGATGGCATCATATTTGCGCCAGGAAGTGCTGGAACCATTCAGGAAATATTCCAGGATGCCACACAGAATCATTACGTCTCCACTGGATATGCCAGCCCTATGGTTTTTCTCGATCGCACTTTCTGGACGCAGACAAAGCCCGTCTATCCATTAGTCAAACAACTCGCTGGCGATGAACCATATGCCCAACTCATTGGAATCTCAGATTCCATCGATGAAATAATCTCCTTTCTGGAATCCCATCCCAGGATCCCAGTCAGTGGAACCCAATGGGATTTCTGTTCACAATTCTGCCAGTCAAAGGAATGAGCCTGCTGCTCAGGTTTGCTTTCGGATCCAACGCCGGGATTTCATTTCGAAACGGGGCAGGGAATTCATTGGAGCCATGCAAACGGGGATCCGCAGGTTGAAGTGGTTCCGGAGAGCGGATTCTATCCGGGACTGAATGCCCGTTTCGTGCTCTGCCTGAGGCTGCAGTTCCACCGTGATCGAGATTTCAGTCATGGCTCCAGACTGATCGATATTCACCTGGTATTCGGCAACCTCCCCAAACTGGCTCAATATGGCATCCACGGCTGAGGGAAAGATGTTGACCCCTCTGACGATGATCATGTCATCGACCCGACCAAGAATACCCCCTTCAAATCCCATAGGGTGAATCAGCCTGTCCTCTGCCGGGGTTAACTTCACCAGATCACCTGTCCGATAGCGGATGAGGGGTGAGCCCACCCGGGTCAGGGTGGTTAAAACAAGTTCCCCTGAGCTTTCTGGATGCGCTGGCCGGAGTGTGACAGGATCGATGATCTCCGCAAAAAAGTTGCTTTCAAAGACTCTCAGAGTATGGATCCGATGTGCACAAGGGTAGGTGACCGGCCCGGTTTCTGTCATTCCATGATGATCATGCACCCTGGATCCAGGCCATAGTGCCTCAATTTTCTGTTTAACTTCGGGTATGGATCCGCCTGGTTCTTCAGCCACCACAATGTGGCGGATTGAGGAATGGTCCATGGATAGTGCATGGGCTCGCGCCGTATGTGCCAGATGAATCGCGTAGGTGGGTGTGCAGCACAGAACCGTGGCCCGGTTTTCAAATATGGCTTTGACCCGGGCAAGTGTATTCAATCCACCTCCCGGAATGCACAGCATCCCCATCTGACCTGCCGCTTCAAAAGCGGTCCAGAACCCCAAAAATGGTCCAAATGAAAATGCGAAGTAGATGCGGTCTTTGGGAACAATTCCAATACTTTGGTAAACCATCTTCCAGGCATTCAGAAGTGTTTGCCAGTCCTCGGCGGTATCGAGCCAGCGAATTGGATTTCCTGTGCTGCCGCTGGTCTGATGGAACCGGCAATAGTTCTCAATGGGAAATGTGTGGTTGCTTCCGAACGGAGGATATTTGGCCTGATCCTCGCTCAACATGTCCTTGGTGGTGAATGGAACAGCCGCACAAAAACTTTCAAACGTGAGCTCATTCACAGGCGGGAGTTCTGCCAGCAGGGGTTTGTAAAACCTGTTCGAATCCCTCACCAGCCCAAGTAAGTGCCGCAGCTTCTCCAGTTGCAGCCCCTCAACCAGATTTTCTTTGTCCGTCACAGTTTATGCGTGAGCCTTAAAGATTTTCAGAATGTCCCTGCGTGTGAATCAGAGCATGTGTGGGTTTCTTTGCTGGAGCAGGTCCACTGGATGGTTTGTTGAAAGTAACCAGGGCCCCCCCCAACGCTGCCAGGATAATCCCCAGGTAAAATTGTGGTTTCAGTGCTGCCAATCCTTTATCTGGCGGGTGAACAATCATGGAATAGATAGCATTGACTATCGGGGCCCCAGCAAAAACAATCGACATAACGACCGCCGGCGTGCCCCCGCTTCCTAATGCCAACAAAATGCCAAATGCCCCAACCGCCCCAGCCGATCCAGCTAAAAATGAAAAAAACATCCCTTTTATTGTCATCTGGAACGACGCCTTCTTAGCTATCAGAATGCCCAGAGGTCCAAGTATTGCCACCAGGAAATAGGCCACTCCGACAAATAAAAATGCCTTATATCGGCCATTTACCGGGTCACCCATTCCCAGCTGACCCGAATGGAGGAAATTGCCATAGACTCCAAAGCAAACTACGGTGAGCATGGCGAAGCCGAGCCAGGCAATACTTGTCGATTCTGATGGATGGGGGTGTGGTTGATCCACGATTCACTGCCGCAACTCTACGGGACCCAGTTCGCGAAATCAATGGGATTGGCTGGATTTCCCATCGCCTCCGCAGCAACTCTTCTTCTGTTGAGCGGCTATGGGGTCGGGTGTGGAACTTTTCTCATGGCCGCAGCATGGATTCTTAAGAGTGGTCCGGGCATCCGGTTTTCTTCTGAGCCACCGATAGGGCAAAACAGGCAGCAGGATGAGGGACACAAGCACAATGGCAGCTGAGGTTTTCCACCAGGGGTGATGATGCTGATGCTGCAGCCAGCTTTCTCCCGGCGAAATGATCTGTATGGGAAGTTGGTCCAGAATGATTCCAGTCGCAATGGCCAGTCCGCTCATCACGAGCACATACATCAAAGTGACCCGCTTCCCGAACATCGAGACAATACTGGTGATGGTGATGGTGTTTGTCGCAGGTCCCAGGATCAAAAACACCATGGCCGCTCCTGGGCTGGCTCCCAGTGCCATAAGTCCCGATGCCAGGGGAATCGATCCCGTGGAACATACATATAATGGCAGGGCCAGTAAAATGGCCACAACATAGCCCGCACCTGGCACATGGATCCACTGCTTGAAAATATCCACCTGACCCATCACCCCCAGCAAGGCTCCAATGCCCAATCCCAAAATCAGGGATCGGCTCAGATCTTTGGGGAGGGTCCAGAACCCGTAAACTATCGCATCCACCATGGAGGGGGATGGGGCAGGTGGCTTGTCGGAACCTGATGCTTCCGGTTCACTGACTGCTTCCCCACAACATGGGGAAGCCGGCTTTTTCGCCGCTTGCGCATTGTCGGCCAGAAATGTCGTCAATACTCCGGTGAGAACACCACTCAGGAGTGCGGCAATCACCCGGATCAACGCCACGGGGAGGCCCAATATTCCCCATGTTGCCAGAAAACTGTCCACCCCGGTTTGCGGTGTGGCGGATAAAAATGAGAGTGTGGCCGACCGGCTGGCTCCAAAATTTCTCAACGCCATGGCGACAGGTAAAACACCACACGAGCACAGCGGCAGGGGAATGCCAATCAGGGTGGCATTCAACGCCCCCCTCCAGCCACCATACCCCAGGTGACGCCTGACATGGCCCGGTTTAAGAAACAGGTGAATCAACCCGGCCATGAAAAACCCAAGCAGCAGCCAGGGACTCATCTCCACCGTCAGTGCCCGGAATCCAGCAACAAAATCGTGAATCCATTTCATGCGTCAGTGAGCTGAAACATGATGGCCATTTTTATTTCCTGCCAGGACAAATGACAGGTGTGGGGCAAACAGCTCCGGTTCCAATAAAAATGAATCATGTCCTTTTTCCGAATGCACAGTGATGTGCATGGAGGAAATGTTGTGATCCTTCAGCAGCTGATGCAGTGAGGACTGCTGCTCCGGATAAAAACAGACATCCGAATCAATCGAGAAAACCAGATAATGCTGGTTCCGGCAGGCACCGAAAAACTCAGCCAAGGTGGATTTATTTGTGGATCGGAGTAGATCAAACCGCTGCCAGGCATCCATAATGCGCAGATACGTGTTGGCGTCAAAGCGTCGGACAAATTTTTTCCCCTGATGCAGCATATAGGACTCCATGGCGTCTGTGAGAACATACCAACTGAAATGGTCATCGAATTGGCGAACTTCTGCCCGGGCCCGGTTCTCAAGAAACTGAAGTGAGATGAATGACTTGTGGCTGATCATGCGCGCCAGACACAGCCCCCTGTCAGGTCTGCAACCTCGATCGTAGTAATGGCCACCTTGGAAATCGGCATCGCTTTCAATCGCCATGATCTGTTCCAGAGTGAATAGCTTCTGCAGAAGCGGAACGTCATATCCACTGCCAATACTGACAACGTCTTCTTTACTCTATCCGGATAGAGTCCAGCAAATGTGAGGCACAGAAGTCCACCCAGTGATGGGCCAATGACAGCATGCAGCTGATCAATCCCCAACAAATCCAGCACGAGCATTTGTGAACGCACAATGTCCGCTGCGGATATGCGTGGGAAGCTGCCTCCATACCGCTCGCCTGTCAATGGATTGATGGAGCATGGCCCGGTCGAACCATAACACCCTCCCACATAATTCACGCAGATCACAAAAAATTTCTGCGTGTCAATGCAGCGTCCCGGCCCAATAAATGAATCCCACCATCCAACATGGCATTCCTCTGTCCACATGGCGCCCACCCCATCCACGCCCGGGTTGAAACCAGCCGCATGCTGGCTCCCGGTCAATGCATGAAATAACAGGATGGCATTGTCTTTGTTCTCTGAGAGTTCACCATACGTCTCATAGGCCAAAGTTAATTCCTGGATCGATTCACCACACGTCAGTTCAAAAGCTTCACTGTGCCGGTAAAATTGTGTCTTTATGTGTTCCAAAGAATGCCCCATATCGATCAATGCTCAATTGTTCATGAGCTGGGTGTCCAACATAACGGTTAACACGTTTCCAGCCAAATTTATTTTATGGAGACTGATCCCTCCATTCTCCGGTGCCAACAGCAATTTCCGCCACCGAACCATATTAAAAAACCTCCGCCTGGGCAGAGGTTGAAACTGAATGCGCTTTGGGTGACCAACAAATGTCCTGGATTAAAAATCCTGAAAGTCCTTGTCAAATTCATCGACTCTGTTCACCCGATTGTTCCCCTGGAATCTGGGTGAAACGATCTGGCTCTGGCCACGGCTGTGGCTCTGACCATGACTATGGTTTTGCCGGTTGCGATCGACTCGTGAAGGTTGTTGGGCCTGATAATTGCCGGCGTGCGGTGCGCTGGAGTACGATCCTGATGTGCCTTCGCCTCCTTTGAAATACATTCTCAGTTCGCCGAGGATTTCATCGAGCATGAACGCCTGGCTCTTGAGTTGTGCTGAAGCACTGGCTGTTTCCTCCGCATTGGCTGCGTTGGACTGAGTCACTTTGTTAATATCATTGACCCCTGCATTGATCTGATCAATGCCTTGATGTTGCTCGGCTGAAGCATTGGCTATCTCCGAAACCAGCTCCTCCACGCTCTTGATCTTATCCAGCACAGCTCTGAATCCAGCATTGACCTCATCCGCCTTGCTTTCAATCTCGTTCAGTGCCGATACCACCTGCTCACTTGAGGTCACGCCAGAATCACTGGCTTGAATAGAATTCTCAATTTTCTGCGCGGTTTGCTTCGCCGCCTCTGCACTTCTCTGTGCCAGGTTGCGAACCTCATCAGCTACCACCGCAAAACCCATGCCGGCTTCTCCTGCACGTGCCGCTTCAACCGCGGCATTCAACGCCAATATATTATCTGAAAAGCGATCTCATCAATCGTATTGATAATCTTGGTCACTTCAATACCTGAGGAATGCATGGCCTTCACTGACTTGCGCATATCTTCAACCGCCTGGCGGCTCTGCTTCAATGCGGAATCCATCGCTTGAACTTTCTCCAGTCCCGTCTCCGCAGTGATACGCGTCTGGTTGGTTGTCTTGCCGACCTGCTCCGTATTCTCCGCATTTCTGCGCGTCATACTGGTCATCTCTTCCAGGGATGAACCAGTTTCCTCCAGGGCCGCGGCTTGCTGGCTGGCTCCGTTGGCCAGCATTTCGCTGTTAGTCGCCAATTGATCGGATGCATTCTTACACTCGCTGCCAATCAGATTCAGACGCTCAATCATCCGCAATACCGGAGCGGTCAGAGATCGGCCCAACCACCAGGAAAATATGGATAGCCCCAGAACACTCAGGCCCATAATAGCCTGCAGATAGCCTATCGTGGCATTGATCGAGGCCATCACCTCCCGCTTCTCCGCATGAACAGTAATCGCCCAGCCCAATCCGGGATACCCCAGTGCTCCAGCCGATTTGCTGAAACCACAGATAGCCTTGTTCTTCGTGTCCGGATCAATCACCTCCTCAAATCCACTTTCTCCCCGCGTCGCCCGGATCGCCGGCGAAAATCCTTTCTGAACCAGATTCTCCACCGCACCCCCAACCGTCGCATGCGCTGATTGGGCATGCACCTCCGAAAGAACCTTGCCAGTCGAATCAATTAAATGAAATGTGGATGTGGTCAATCCCGAGCGGCTCAACCCCTCCTGCGAACTTTGTATAATCTCGTTCACCAGATCAATGTCCGCACGATTATTCCAGACCCCAATAATCTGACCCTTTTTATCGCGTATGGCTGCGGAATAACTGATGACGGACTTGCTTCCACCATAGATTCTTGAAATATCCTCATCCCGGTAGACATCCTCAACAAATGTGCCATCCAAAGCATCGCTGCGGAGATAACGCCCGGACATCACCGCCTTAAACCAGGTTGCATCCCGGAAATTGCGATCATACAGATAACTGGTCTCCAATCGCGCCCCGTTTGCACTCTGATCATTCACGGCGATCACTTTGCCCTCCAGGTCCACAGCCAGCATCAATGGATAAATCCCATACAGACTGACATACTGATTCATCGCGTCCGCTATGATGTTGTTCTCCGAACCCTTCACATACCACATCTCATGGTTCTGGACAGCTGTGTTCGCTGTGAATGCCTGAACATCCCCATACCTCTCAAATAAATTCCGCTCAATTTTATCCATCGTATCCGATGCGGCTGTTTGCAGAAACGCACTCGAATTCTTCTGAATCTCCCTGGTTAAATAAAAATTAATCACCCCATATATGATGATCATTGGCACCAGGCCAATAACTAAAAATGATATAATCAACTTAGACGACAATGTAAGATTTTTCATTTCTCTCCTGAACTTTTAATTTTATTAAATTATATATAAAATACCGTGATTTATTCCTCTGAATTTTAGAAGCAACTATCCTCGAGAATAATTCTATCAAGATCCAGCAGCATGCGCACATTGTTCCCGATTTTCCCAATTCCCTGAATGTAACTGATTTCTATGTTGGACCCGAAATCCGGTGGCGGATCAATCTGGTCATTGCTTATATGTATAACCTCCTCAACGCTGTCCACAACCAGGCCGATCAGCTTAATCTCACCACTCTGATTCGTCTTGATTTGTGTCACAATCACACATGTTCTCTCATCCTGGCCACTTTCATAAAGTCCAAACCGGATGCGAAGATCAAACACGGGCACAATCTTCCCCCGCAAATTAATGACTCCAATAATGTGTGGAGGCATTTTCGGCAATGCTGTGGTTTCGCGGAGTCGAATAATCTCTCTCACTTTTAAAACCGGAATACCATATCCCTCACCTCCCAGAATGAAGGTTAAATACTTGCCATCCAGTTGGCTGGCTCCGTGAATGATCGCTTCTTTCATTGGTTTCAGACTCATTATGCAGGTTGCAGGTCAATGATCGATTTGACCTGTGCGAGCAACTGCTCGGGTTTAAAGGGTTTGGCGATATAGCCTGAGACACTCAGCCGGTCGGCTTCCTCAACAGTCTTGTTGGCTGATTCAGCTGTCAGCATCACAACAGGGATCGATGCCGTGACAGGATTGGCCCGCAATGTTTTCAGAACCTCAAGTCCTGTCATATCCGGCATTGTGATATCCAGAATAATCAAGTCCGGTGAATGCTTGGCAACAACTTCCAGGGCCTCAGTTCCCGTGCCGGCCTCGAGAATTTCGCAATTGAACGGGCTGAAGGTCCGGGCCACAATGACCCTGACCATTTTACTGTCATCTGAAGTAAGTATCTTGTATTTCATAGCATTAAACAAATTCCTGAGTGTGGGATATTTTTGTCAAAAATTTTATTCGGGGTGGTTTATCATGCTTGTAATAATTGGATTTCAGCAACATTCCGGATTTACAAGAAGATGAACCCAGCACGGTGATCCTTCATAGATAAACACAAAAACTTCATGATGATATCCAGGTGGACGGTTCATGTGGCTCATCTCCATCCTGCTCACGGATGGGACGACAATCTTGCAATCCAATCCCGCATCACACAGATTCGATTGCAGGTTTCCAGCAATGATATTCACTAATTCACCAATTGTATCATGCACCAGATACCGCTGGGATTCATCAATCTGGGATTTCCCGTAAATAGAACCATATACTTTTTCCGCCAATCCATCCTCAAACACCATATATATCATCCCATTGGCTTTTCCATGAAATGAAACACAGCCGGTGATGTATTCATCCTCGGACTTCAGACAATTCAACGGATTGCCCGACTTCAACCCCATCTGCGTCATCGTCTCAAATGTCCGGATGACTGTGGAATTCAGAATATTCCCCAATGCTAATATCACCAGTATATTGATCCCAACACGACTGACAGCCGCCGCCGCATCCATTTGTGTCTCAGGCACATCAGTGCGCCCAGGAAAGGCGATGGCATAGGCTCTGCGACACAAATTCTTATCTGCCGCAACTATTGCCGAAATCTGCTCCAGAGAAATACTCTTGGCATTTTGAAGAAGTTTTTTCACCTTCTCCATAGAAGAGTTTCTGGGGGCTAAATTATACTTTTCCCGAATTTTATCGCGTGTTTCCATTTAAAAGCTGAGATCGTCATTGGTGGCTGAGGTGGTCAGGTTCTCTGAATCACCACGAGTCGCTGATTCGAGATCAAGATAAAGGGTCTCCTCTTTCTCAAACTTGATATATGTCACGAGGTATGAAGTCGAAATTGAATAGGCGACTATCTTAAAACCACTGGCATCCGGGGCCGTTTTCCGACAGATCGGGTATGGTCGTTTGGATGCGAGCGCGACCGAAGGGGTTCTGAGTTTACATTCAATTCCGATATTCCCCATGACGGTTTTTAAATTGCCGACAATCATGTTGTTCAGCTCTCCAATGACGTCGAGCACGTCCAGGTTGGATAAGCTTTCTGGAGCAGTTCCCATCATGATGGAGGCCACTTCAAATGCGAGTTTCCGGTCGCTTGAGACAGTAATGATCCCCGGGCAGGTGCCAGCCAGGTCAATGGTCGAAACCACTTGGTCCACCTCTGGAAAGTCAGTCTCATGTGCTGGAAGTCTTAGAGCTCCCATTCCCACCATTTCAGAGAAGATGGTTGAAATCGTCTGGTTGGCGATATCCTCCAAGTCAACTAATTCGAGACTGTTCATATTATGTCGTTGCTGATTTTAAATTGAGTGATGCAGATGTAGCTTCCAGTTCACTGCGACCGGATGAGGCAGACAACTTGACTAATTTTTCCGCTATTTCCCCCAGAGGAAGCGAAAACTTCACCGCCCCAAGAAGCTCAGCTTCCCGAGGCATTCCATAGACCACGCACGTGTCTCTGTTCTGGACAATCGTCGTGGCACCGGATTGACGTAATTTCAGCATCCCTTCTGCACCGTCTTTTCCCATGCCAGTCAGTAATACGGCAATAACCTGACGAGCCTTAGACTCTTTTATGGAGTTGAACATCACATCCACTGCCGGGCGTTGAAAATGAAGTTTCTCTCCCCGGTTCAACCGGGTCACCCGCCGGTGTCCTTCAAATTGGATTTCCAGATGTTAGATCCCCAGGATGCCCAGC